>JAQGJF010000540.1 GCA_028290765.1 Tardiphaga sp. | reverse complement strand
GCGTGCTCAACTCCATCGGCGGCAGTTCGACCGGTCGGACGCCTAGGAACCGCCATGCCGCGGCACACACCGAGGCCAGCCCGCCGAGCACCATCGGCGTCAGATAGATGGCATTGCCGTATTGATCCATAAAACTCTGCTGGGTGCCGTTGTAGAACGCCGCGGCGCCAGGATGCACCGAGATATAGGCATCCGGGTCGAGGTTGGGCGCGGCGATGCCGGCGAGGATCGGCTGTTCGCCGATCAGATCCCTGCGGGCATTCATGATCCGTTTGGCCAGCTCCGCGATCGGATTTGCGCCGAGATGCCGGTTCGCGACCAGATAATACGCGACCCGCAACGTCGTGACATCGTCGACCGGAACCGCCGGCGCGCCGCGAAGCGTGCCTTTCGGGATATCGAAGCTTTCATAGGCATGGTCGACATCGGCGATGGCGCCGGCGGAGTCGATCGGAATCAGGACCGGCGACGCATTCTGGCTTTCGCGAAACAGCCCCTTCACCAGCGACAAATATCTCTCCGTCAACGGCACCACCAGCAGCAGCACGCTGACTTCCTTCGCCTGGATCGCGCGCCTCGCATCCAGGGGCGCGATGTCCTTGAAGACGACATTGGCGCGGCCGAGATCGTATTCCTTCTTCATCACCTCGACGAGGCGGTGATTGATTTCACCGCCGACCACGCCGACGGTGTGGCCCTTCAGCTTTTCGATGCTGGTGATACCAGATCCCGGCGGCGCCACCAGCATCACGACGCCCTGCCCCATTAGCGCGACGCTGCGCGCCTGGGTGAAATTGCCGACGTCGGCCCGGACCACCGCCAGATCGGCATTGCCCGCGGCCAGGGTCTTGGCGGCGTCGAGCACGCTGCCGGCATTCTCGACCTTGAGCCTGACCGACGAATTGCCCGTCGCCAGGTAGCCGGCGATGACCGAGGCCGCCTTCCTCGCCTCGCCGTCGAGCGAACCGACAGAAACGGTCATCGTCGCCGGCCGGCTGTAGAACCGATAGGTGATGAAACCAGCTCCAGCGACAATGCACAGGGCGCCGGTCAGCAGGAGCGCACGGACCCACAACGGCAATGCGACTGAAAGTTTGCTCACCTGGGTCTCCGCCTATCGTCGCACATCATCGCTTCAAGCGACCAGCATAGACATCGGTGGGAGTGGAGCAAAGGCCGGTTCGAAAACCGGGATTACAAATTGGAAATGCCGTTCATCAGGATTAAACCTGCGTAAGGCACCGAACCCGCTTGCCGTTCGCCACCTCCAACAGACGTTAGGAGGTGATAACATGAAACTCAAACTAACTTCTGCGCTCGTTGGACTGGCCGCGCTTGGCGGTGTTGCGCTCTCTGCCGGAGCGGCGTCGGCGATGCCGATCGCCGTTCCGGCTCAGGCTTCCAACATCGAACAGGCCGCCTACGTCTGCAACCCCTGGGGCCATTGCTGGTGGCGACCGAACTATGGCTACGGTTACTACCGTCCCCATTATTACGGCGGTTGGGGCTGGCACCGTTGGCATCACTGGCACCACTGGTAAATGAGAAAGGGGGCTCGATGGCCCCCTTTTTTACCCCGCGACAACGCGCGAATTATTCGGCGGCCATCGGGCGCGGCATGATCGGCAGCGGGATGGCGGAGAAGATTCCGTCGGGATCGTAATGCCGCTTGGCCTTGATGAGCCGCTCGGCATTGCCGCCATAGCTTCGGGCCGCGCGCGAGTCTCCGCCGGGAAGGAGGTTTGGGTAGCCGCCCGGCAACGCCTTGGCCGCAAATCCCTGAAGCGCCGTATGCGCCCACTGCCGGTGCCGCTGTTGCTCGGCCGGATTCGAGCCGGCGGGACACGAGGCGAGGATTTCGATCAGCACATGATCGCGGCGAAGCCCGAACGCCGTCGCATCCGCAGGCACCCGCGAGGCGGCGCCCCGGAACGCGTGGGTGACGATCGCGCAGCCGGGCGAGACCGCAGTGGCCATGGCCTGGGTGAAGGCGCCGATGCTCTCGCGCTCGAGCGCCGGAAGCCAGCAGGTTTCCATGACGACGCGGTGACCATCGACGATGAACGGCGCGAACAGATTGTGACGGCTGCCATAGAGCATCGCATCGACGGCGCCGCCGATGAGCGTGCCGAGTTTGAAAAACGGCGCGACCTGCGCTTCGCCCTGGTCCGGCAAACCGCACCATGTCGGCACCACCATGATCACCGGATGGCCATCGGGACCGATGGCGATCCCCAGTTGAACCGTCAGTTCGTCGGGCGCGGCGGCCGCGATCTCGGCGCAGGCCTCAAAAACCGCTTCGGCCTCGACGAACGGGAACAGCAGCATTCCCGCGCGGACGCTGGAAATATCATGCACGCGGTGCTGCATCGAGGTCACCACGCCAAAATTGCCGCCGCCGCCGCGCGACGCCCAGAACAGCTCGGTCTCGCTGTCGTCTTTGGCGGTCACGATCCGCCCGTCTGCCAGCACGATCTCGGCACTGAGCAGATTGTCCAGCGCGAGGCCGCAACGGCCGATCAGCGCGCCGTAGCCGCCGCCCAAAGTGAAGCCGGCCATACCGACACCGCCGCACGAGCCGGTCACGGCCGCGAGGCCGAGCGGATCGGTCGCGGCGAGAACATCGCAGGCGCGGGCGCCGCCGGAGATTTGCGCGCTGCGCCGGTCGGCACCGACGGTCACCCCATTCATGGCGCGAAGGTCAATGACGATACCACCGCACAAGGCGCGGCCGGCCCAGTCATGGCCACCGCCGCGCACCGACAACGGAAGCTCGCTGTCGCGCGCGGCCCGAATCGCCGCCTGGACATCCTGGGAATTGAGGCAGTGGACCACGGCGCGCGGCATCGGCCCGACCGGCCTGGCCCAGATCGCCGTTGCCGCGGTGTATCCGTCGTCACCCGACCGCGAGACCCGGCTAGGCAGTTGCTGGCCGAGTTGATGCAATATTCTTCCGATCAGGTCCGTCATTCTTCACCCTTTCCGGTCCGGCGCGAACACCGTCGTTCGCGCGCTCTGGTCCGGAATTTGGTGAGAGGAGACCGGCTGATCTTGAAGATTTCTGCGCTTTGTCAGGCCGCCAGCTGCATGAGTGTGACGCCATGAACGCGCTTGGCCCAGCGCGACAGGTGACTCTGGTCGGCAAAGCCAGTGCGAACCGCGATTTCGGCCAGGCTGGAGCGGCCCTCGCGAACCAGCTCGATGGCGCGGCGCAACCGCAGATGCACCACGTAGCGGTGCGGCGTCGTGCCGACCGACCTGGTGAACACCCGCGTGAAGTGGAACGGGCTGCGTCCGGCGATGCCGGCCAGCGCTTCGACTTCGATCGGCTCATCGAGGTGAGCCAGGACATAGTCCCTGAGCCGGTCGAACACGGCCCTGCCCAGCATGCCCCGCACGCGGCTTTTACCTTCGGAGGTGTAATGCGCCACCAGATGACCGATGAAGCCGTGGGCAATTTCGTTCCAGAACAGCGGGCCGTTCGGATAATCGTCGCCACTCTCCAGGGCCATGGTGCGCGCCAAATCGAGAAGCGTCGGGTCCCGGCCCGACAACCGCTGTTCCATCTGAGCCTCGAGCGCGCAATCCTCCGCGGCGGCGAGCGCAAGTTGGCCGGGATCGACCGCCACCACCAGCGTATCGATGCTGGTTTCGACATCGGCCGCGCTGTCGGCGCCCGCCGGACAAATCGCCAGCGATCCTGCCTCCGGTTGATGCCGAAGCGCCCGCCCGGCGATACGGCATTCGATACGCGCCTGCGAGGACACCTGAAACCAGATCAGGTGCTGCCGCGGCGTCCCGCTGAAATGGGCGCCGTCGCGGAAGCGGACGTTGAGAATGGAGACACCGCTTTCGCCCGGCGCGCTGCCGCTGGCCAAAACGGTCGGCGAACCACCGTCCCGCTGCAACAGGGAAAGTTCGCTGCTGTCGATCATCTATTTGCTCATATGAATTTCGTTCGAAAGCCCATGGTCGCCGCATATCCGGCCCATGTTTCAGTTTCGTTTCGCAATCAAGGTGGGATTGAGGCAACATGCTCAGCGCGTAGCCGGATGAGCGCAGCGATATCCGGGGCAACGGGCCGAGAGGTCGATCCCGGATGTCGCTGCGCTCATCCGGGCTACGAGACCACCAATTAGCGCTCGGCCCCGAGCTTCCTGATCGCATCCTTGATCGAGGCCGCGGCGTCATCATAGCCAGCCCAGGCTTTGGTCTTCTTCAACAACGCAGGCACGGTGCGGATGGTGAAGCGTTTGGGATCGAGGTCGGCCTTCACCTGCGCCCAGGTTACCGGCATCGACACCGTGGCGCCGTCGCGGGCGCGCGGCGACAGCACCGCGACCGCGGTCGACATCCGGTCGTTGCGCAGATAATCGAGGAAGATCTTTCCCTTGCGCAGCTTTTTCGACATGTTGATCAGATAGCGCTTCGGATCGTCATCGGCCATTTGCTGGCAGACGCCTTGCGCGAACGCCTTGGCTTCCTTCCAACCCACCTTTTCCTTGGGCCCGTATAACAGCGGCACGACCACATGCAGCCCCTTGCCGCCGGTGGTCTTGCAAAAACTTTCCAGGCCGAGGCTGGTCAGCCGGCCCTGCATGTCGCGGGCGGCTTCGATGATGTCGGCAAACGTCACCTCCGGCGCGGGATCGAGATCGAATACCAGCCGTCCCGGCGTATCGGGCTGATCCGGCGCGCAATTCCACGGGTGCAGTTCTAGGCCACCGATCTGCGCCACCGCCGCGAGGCCCTCGATGCGATCGATCTGCAAATAAGGCTGGCGGTCGCCGGAGACTTTCACCAGTTCCAGGAGGTTCGAGGTGCCGGGCATGGCATGCCGCTGGAAGAATCTTTGCCCGCCGATGCCATCGGGCGCGCGCACGATCGAGCACGGCCGCCCCTTGATGTGCGGCAGCATCCAGCCGCCGACGCTTTCAAAATATTGCGCGAGATCGCGCTTGGTCACGCCCTCGTCGTCACCGGCATCGGGCCACAATTCCTTATCGGGCTTGGAGATCACGACGCCCATGACTTCGGCAGTGCCGTTGGCCGATTTCGACGGCGCCGCCTTCGCCGTTGCGCGCTTCGCCTTGCCGGCTTTCGTCGCTTTGCGCTTCACAGCCGGCTTGGCGATCTCGGTCTTCACCGGCATTTCCGCCTCCACCTCGTCCGCGGGCTTATCCTGGCGCAGGCCCTTGAAGGCGGCTTGCCGCACATTGCCGTCGCCGGTCCAGCCGGCGAATTCGATTTCGGCGACCAGTTCCGGCTTCAGCCAGTGTATCTCCCTGGCGCCGCGCGGCGCGTTCTTGCCGCCGAATGGATTCTGTTTGGAGGCCGCGGCTTTCAGCGCCGGCATCAGGCGCCGGACCTTATCCTGGCCGAAACCGGTGCCGACCACGCCGACATAGGCCAGATGATCGCCGCGGTGCACGCCGGCCATCAGCGAACGGAATTTTCCGGCGTTGCTCTTCCATCCGCCGATCACCACCTCATGCCCGGCGCGGCACTTGGCCTTGGTCCAGTCCTCGGACCGGCCGGAACGATACGGCGCGCCGAGTTTCTTTGACACGATGCCCTCCAGCGACAGCTTGCAGGCCGACTGCAGGATGGCGTCGCCGCCGGTCTCGAAATGCTCGACATAGCGGATCAGGCTGTCGGTACGCCGGCTTTTGGTTTCGAGTATTTCCTTCAACCGCGCCTTGCGCTCGCCGAGCCGGGTGCGGCGCCAATCCTCGCCGTCCGCGAACAACAGATCGAACGCGAAAAAGATCAGTCCGTTGGTCTTGCCGTCCGACAACGCGGCCTGCAGGCCGGAAAAATCCGGCGCGCCTTGGTGGTCCAGCGCCACGATCTCACCGTCGATCAGGAGATCCGGCAGCTTGTTGGCTTCCTTGGCGATGGCCGGGAATTTGTCGGTCCAGTCCAGCCCCTTGCGGGTCTTCAGCGTCGATGTGCCGCCTTCGATGCGAAGCTGGACGCGATAGCCGTCGAATTTGATTTCATGCACCCAACCAGTGCCGGCCGGTGGCCGCTCCACCGAGATGCAAAGCTCCGGCGCCACGAAGTCCGGTGGCGACGCGTCGGCTCTGGTTTTTTTGGCCTTGGTTGGTTTGGTCACCGACTTCGTGGTCTTCGGTGATTTCGCGGCACGCGCCTCGGCCGCACCGCCGCGGTTCGAATGCCACACCGCGTCGGCCTTGGTGCGGCCGGCCTTGCCGGTCATGAACGGTTTGGGCGCGCGGCCTTTGCCGGCGGCAATGTCCTCCATCGCCCGGCCCGACGCCACCGAACGGTCCTCGTCGAGGATGTCGTTGGCCTCGCCTTCCCGGGCATATTCATCGCGGTGCTTGATCAGCAGCCAGTTGGTGCGCTTGCCACCGTCGCGATCGTTGCGCATCCGCACCAGCACCCAGCTGCCGTGGAGTTTCTCGCCCTCGAGGGTGAATTTGAGGTCGCCTTTCTTGAAACCACGCTCCGGATCATCGGATTCCCAATAGCCGCGATCCCACAGCTGCACGGTGCCGCCGCCATACTGGTCCTTGGGAATGGTGCCTTCGAAGTCGCCATAGTCGAGCGGATGGTCCTCGACCTCGACCGCGAGCC
>JAQGJF010000532.1 GCA_028290765.1 Tardiphaga sp. | reverse complement strand
CGTCGATCTTGATCTTGTCGAACGGGAACGCGCGCAAATTCGACAGCGAGGAATAGCCGGTGCCGAAATCGTCCATGGCGATGCGGACACCGAGCGCCTTGACCAGCCGCAGCGTGGTCAACGCCCGGTTAATATCGCGGACCAGCGCCGTCTCGGTGATCTCGATCTCCAGACGGCGGGGCGACAGGCCGGTCTCGAGCAGAATCTGGTGCAGCTCCTGGACGAAGTTGGCATTGTAGAGCTGCACGGCCGAGACGTTGACGGCGACGGTCAACGGCTGCGTCCACGTTGCGGCCTCGCGGCAGGCGGTCTTCAGCACCCAGTCTCCGATCTCCAGGATCGCGCCGGTTTCCTCGGCAATCGGGATGAATACGGCAGGCGAGATCGCGCCGCGAACCGGGTGTTTCCAGCGCAGCAAAGCCTCGAAGCCGGTGACGGCCTGGCTCTGAACGTCGGTCTGGGGCTGATACACCAGCCGCAATTCATCGCGCGCGATCGCGAGGCGCAGATCATGTTCGAGCATTCGGCGTCCGCGAACCTCGGCGCCCATCGTGGCCTCGAAGAATCGATAGGTATTGCGGCCTTCGGATTTGGCACGGTAGAGCGCGGTGTCGGCGTGGCTGAGCAGCGACTGACGATCGGTGGCGTCATCGGGGCAGATCGCGATGCCGATGCTGGTCGAGATGCTGTTGGTCTCCGGCGCATCGCTGGTGGCGTGAAGCGCTTCCAGAATGGTCTCGGCGAGCCGGCTTGCCGCGGCGGGAGTTTTAATGCCCGGCATCAGAATCGCGAAATCGTCGCCGCCCAGACGCGCCATCATCTGACGTTCGCCGAGCAAAGCGGTGACGCGCGAGGCCACCGTCTGAAGCACCGTGTCTCCGGCGGCATGGCCGAACAGGTCGTTGACTTCCTTGAACCGGTCGAGGTCGAGGCACAGCACGGCGAGGCTTTCGCCATCGGTCGAGGCGGCGATTTCCTGATCGATCCGCGCATTGAAGTGGCTGCGGTTGGGCAGCGCCGTCAGGGCGTCGTGATGCGCGAGATAATGGATATGCTGCTCGGCCTCCTTGCGCGCCTGCAGATCGCGAACCGCGACGACATGATGGGGGCGTCCGGCATAAACGATCGGCCGCAGAATCAATTCGACAGGGGTCATCGAACCGTCGAGACGGCGCAAACCGGTCTCGACCGATTGGCGCGATCCGGATAGCAATTTGACCCGCGCAACCCTGTCCGGGAAGCACTTTTCGAGCCTTGCGCCAACCAGATTGGTGGCGGACAGGCCGGCCAGGGCGGCGAAACTGGTGTTGACGGAGACGATGGTTTCTCCGTCACACACCAGAAGTCCTTCGACCGCGGCATTGGCGAGATCGCGCATCCGGTCGACCTCGAGCTCCGAACGACGCCGGTCGCGAATGTCGAGCACGACGCCGGTCAGGGCCAATCCGATAATGGCGAAGCTCGCCAGCGCCACCCCCGCCGCCAGCCATCCGGCCGGCAGCGCCGATTGCGAAACGGTCATGGTGGGATCGGGAATGATCGACACCGCACCCATCGCGGTGAAGTGATGGCTGCAGATCGCCAGCGTCAGGAGAACGGCGCCGCTGATTTTCCATTTTTCTTCCTTGCCATGAAAGCCGACGGGAAGTGCGACCGCGCCGATCACGCTGCCAAGCACGATCGAGGCGACAACAAGAACCGGATCCCACAGGATGGTGCCGGCGATTTCGAACGCCGCCATCCCGGTGTAGTGCATGGCCGCGATACCGCCGGCAACGATGGCGCCGCCGAGCCATGGCCCATGACGCCAATTCGGAATCAGGGAAACCGCGAGCCCAGCGCCCGTCAGCAGCACCGCCGCGACCAGCGACAAGATGGTCAGGATGATATTATAGCCGCTCGGGATTCCCGGCGTGAACGCAAGCATCGCGACGAAGTGCGTGGCCCAGATGCCGAAGCCGGTCGAGATAGCCGATATCGCGAGCCACACCCCGCGCATGTGGCCGCTGGATTTGCGTGCGTGCTGCAGCAGGTTCATCGCCGCGAACGACGCCAATGCGCAGACGATGGCCGCGAGGACTACAAGCTTCAGGTCGTGCTCGGTGACGATGCAATTATAGATTTTGAACATATGAATTGGACCGCAATAGCGGAGATACCGCGATGCGGAAAAACTAGTGGTAACAATGTAAGAACAGGTAAAATCACTGGTTCGGGCAGGCGATCTGCCTAACGATGTGAACGCGTAATTAAGAATATCTGGTGCGGTTAAGCCAAGCGACAATGCAGGATCAGCCTTTTTCATATTGTGAAAGACATCCACCAGGCTGCCCTGACTAATGAGTTCACGGCCTGATGCGCGGAACGCATGTTGCGGATGCACCGGGAAAAGGCCACGCTTGAGCCAATCAACAGGCGCGGACCAACGCGCGCCGCATCAGCTGCCCGGAAGGGATGTCATCACCTTGCAAACGTCCCAGCCCACGACGAAAGTAAATTTCGAGGTGCCCGCGGGCGCCTGCGATTGCCACACTCACATTCACGGCGATCCCGAAAAATTTCCGTTTTTTCCAGGCCGCGTCTATACACCGGAGCAGGCGTCCCCCGAAGAAATGGCGGCGCTGCACCAGGCGCTCCATATCGAGCGCGTGGTGATCGTCACGCCGAGCGTCTACGGCACCGACAATGCGGCCACGGTCTGGGGCATCAAGGCACGCGGCGACAATGCGCGTGGCGTGGCCGTCGTCGACGACAAAACCGCCACGAGCGAACTCGACGCGCTCGGCCAGGCCGGCATCCGCGGCATCAGGCTCAATCTCGCCACCGGCGGCACCAGCGATCCGTCGGTGGGACGGCAGCGCTTTGCGGCCGCCGTCGAACGCATGAAAACCCGCAACTGGCATGTCCAGATGTTCACCAGCCTGGCGATGATATCCGCCATCAAGGACCTGGCTGCCGCTTCACCGGCGCCGGTGGTGTTCGATCATTTCGGCGGCGCCGAGGCCAGGCTCGGCGTGGACCAGCCCGGCTTTACCGACCTGCTGCAGCTGGTCCAGTCCGGCAAGGCCTATGTCAAGATCTCCGGCGCCTACCGGGCCTCCAGCCTCGCGCCCGACTACGGCGATGCGGCGCCGCTGGCCCGCGCGCTGATTGCCGCGAATCCCGACCGTATCCTCTGGGGCACCGACTGGCCGCATCCGAACTCGGTCACCCCAGCCGGACAAAAGCCGACCGAGGTGACGCCGCTGCTTCAGATCGACGACGGCCGCCTGCTCAACCAGCTTCCGGTGTGGGCGCCGGATGCCGCTATTCGCAAACGGATTCTGGTCGAGAACCCGGCGCGGCTTTACGGATTTTGAGCGCCGTCGGTCTCGCCCGCGACACCCATTTCAGCGCCCGCTTCGCCTTAGGTGAAATGGTTCCGTAACGATTTAATTTCATTTGTCTCGCCATTTGGCGCGGATAGGCGCAGCAATGATCGGCAGCGTTGCAGACACCGCGCGGTGATCTTCCGATGAAAGTATCAGGCCATTCATGTCAATCAACTCAGTCCAGTCGCCCGCGAACGTCCTCGTGGTCGAAGACGAGATGATGCTGCGCATGCGCGCCGTCGACATCGTCGAGGATGCCGGGTTTACCGCGATAGAGGCCGTCAACGCCGATGAGGCGATGTCCATCCTTGAATCGCGCTCGGACATTTCGCTGCTTTTCACCGACATTCAAATGCCCGGCAGCATGGATGGCCTCAAGCTCGCCCATGCGGTTCACGACCGCTGGCCCTCGATCAAGATCATTCTGGTTTCCGGCCAGGTCAAGCCTTCGGAGGCCGACAAGCCGGCCGACAGCCGCTTCTTCGGAAAGCCGATCGAGGTGAAACAGATGATCGCCGAACTGCGGGAGATGGTCGGCGCAGGAGCGCTCAAGATCGTTCCGGACACGATCGAGTTGCCGTCCCAGTCCACCCAGGAGTTCCTGACGGCCGAGAACGATAGCCTTCGCCTATTGCTGGAACAGGCTGTGATCGACGCCAAGGTTTTGCTGGCCCAGGCGGGCATCGACGCCAAGGAACGCGAGGCGGCCGACAAGCTGCAGAAACTCATTCTCGGGGAATTGCATCACCGCATCAAGAATACCCTGGCGACCGTGAGTGCCATCGCATCCCAGAGCCTGCGCACGGCCACCAGCCTGGAGCACGCGCAGCACGCCATCGAGGGTCGCATGCTGGCGCTCGGCCGTGCCCACGATCTCCTGATGCAGGTGAGCTGGGCCAATGCCAGCCTGGCAGGCACCATTCGCGGCGCAACCGAGCCCTATGACAGCGAGGGCGTGGGACGATTTTCGATTCAGGGGCCCGACATCCGAATCAGCTCCGGCGCCGTCATCGCGCTGGCCATGACGCTGAACGAGCTGTGCACCAACACCACAAAATTCGGCGCGCTGTCGATACCGGCCGGGCGCATTGAAATCGCCTGGGCCATCAACGACGAAACGCAACGGCTGCGCCTGACATGGACGGAAAAGGGCGGACCCGCGGTGCGCCCGCCGGCGCGGCGAAGCTTTGGTACGCGCATGATGGAGTCGCTCGGGCAGCAATTGAATGGCCAGGTCCAACTGGCCTATGAACCGGCCGGCTTCGTCTATGTGCTGGATGTGCCCCTCGCCTCCTTGATGGCGAATGCCTGAACATCCCGTTCCGCATCGGCAGCCCGATGCCGGCGCGTCGACGACAAGCCGGCGATCGCTCTCAGCCGCGGGCTAGACCGGCTCACCGGGAGCCGCAGCACGGAATCGCAAGGCCCGCGCCCGATGCCCGGGCGCGGGCCTTGTCGCATCGTTGTTATCGCCGGTCGGATTCGGCAGCCTTGAGCGCCACGGCCAGATTTCGCACCGGCCGGTTGGCCAGCGGCGCGAGATCGAAGCGGCGCTCGAGCAGCTTGAGGATCGACGTCGTATCGAAGTCCTCGTGAGCGACGCCGGATTTGTCGAAGCGCCTGGAAACCAGCAGCGTCGGAACGCGGGTGCCCGGCCCCCATTGATCGGCGGCCTTCGCCTCGTCGCCCCGGCGATGATGCGGCGGGGGTGGCATGTGGTCCCACTGCCCGCCGAATTCGTCATAGGTGACGATGATCAGCGTGTCCTTGCCGTCCGGTCCCTCGACAACCGCCTTGATCAGGTCGACCAGATGCTGGCTGCCTTCCGTTTCGCTGGTATAGCCGGGATGTTCATTCTCCTCGCCGACCGGCTTGATGAAGCTGACCGGCTTGAGCGTGCCGTTTCCCGCCGCCTGGATGAATTCCGCCTCGTCGCGAAGATGCGCGGTGCGGGCCGCGGTCCCCGGTGCGAAGTTGGCGAAGTAGTTGAACGGGTGATGGTGGAACTGGAAGTCGACGTCGGGGCAATGCGGGAACGTATTGACGACGTTGCCGCCGGAGTCCTTGACGACGAGATGATTGGGGTCGGTGCAGACCAGGCCGTTTCCATTGCTCCAGCCCGACGCACCGACGTCGCCATTGGCGTTCGACCAGCCGCCGGCGTACCAGGCCCAGTCCACCTTCCTGGCCGACAGCCGGTCGCCGATGGTTGGATTTTGCAGCGGAGGCAAGCGCCGCGCATCGGCGGTCCCCGGCGAGAACGGCGGATAGAAGGGCTGCGTGGTGTTGACCGCGAAGTCGCCGCACGCAAGGCCTACCGGCGGCGCGGGACGGCCCGCCGGGGGATTGCACGAGGCGGTCAGTTGCGCGTCCTTCGCGGTGGCCAGCAGATTGGCGTAGAGAGGCGTGCTGGTCGGCATGCCGTTGGCATCAACGACCGAATGGAAGTCGCTGGCACTGCCATCGTTGAGCGCATTGGCGAACTGCGGCGCCGCCGCCGCGACCAGCCATTGGTGATTGAGGAACGAGCCTCCGAACGCGCCCTGATAGAAACTGTCGGCGATCACGTAATTCGGCGCCGAATGGCCGTGGAGATACGCATAGATCGGCAACTTCTTGGTGTCGTAGAAGCCCATCGACAGGCCCGACGCGTCGCTGCCGGTCACATAGCGGTTTTGCCGGCCGCCGTTGATCTGGTACTGCTCGTTGTAGAAGCGATGCACGATGTCCTTGGTGCAACCGCCCGGCAAGCCCGCGCCGTTGGCGAAACCGTTGGCCGCGAACGCGCCGATCGGCTTGGGACATGTGGTCGCCGTCGGCGGGATGAAATCGTTGATCTCGAACGGCTTGTTCTTGAACGCGCTTTGGAACGCGGTGACCGAGGTATTGTCGGTGCATGACGCCTGCAGCGGCGCCGGCGCGGTCAGGTTGACGTCGCTCTGCAGCAGGCATTTGTAGGCGGTCTGGTTGTCCTGCCGGACCTGAAGCGTATGGGCCGGATCGGCGTCGGATTGGCCATTGATCTGGTCGCGCCCGACATTGCCCCAGAATCCGTACAGATTATCGAA
>JAQGJF010000493.1 GCA_028290765.1 Tardiphaga sp. | reverse complement strand
CGATCCTGTTCGTGGTGGTGCTCTTCGTCGTCGCGGGCCCGCTGGCCTGGATCCCGCTGGCTATGTTGCCAGTCATGATCTGCGTCGGCCTGTTGCTGCAGCGGCCGCTGGATCGCGCGATGCGGCGCCTGCAGGCGGAGTCGGCGGCGCGGCACGGCATCCTGGTCGAATCGCTGAGCGGCATCGAAACCGTTCGTGCGGTTGCCGGCGAAAGCCGGGTGCAGGCGGTGTGGGAGCGCTCCGTCGCCGCCACCGCGCGTTCCAGCGAAGACGTTCAGTTCTGGTCGTCGCTGGCATTGACCAGCGCCAGCGTCGCCACGCAGATCTGCAGCCTGCTGCTCGTTGTGGTCGGCGTCTTCCTGATTCTCGACGGCAAGCTGACGGTCGGTGCGCTGGTGGCGGCCAACATGCTGTCCGGCCGCGTGCTCGGTCCGATCGCGGGCATCGCCGCGGTCATGACCCGCGCCACGCAGACATCGTCCTCGCTCCGCTCGATCAACCGTCTGATGGGACTCGAGCGGGAACGGCCGCCGGAAAAAATCTTCGTGGCGCGCGAGATCAAGCAGGGCCGCATCGAGTTCAAGAACGTCAGCTTCTCCTATCCGGGCAGCCCGGCGAAGGCGCTCGACGATATTTCCTTTCATGTGAAGCCCGGCGAGAAAATCGGGATCATCGGCCGGGTAGGGTCGGGCAAGACCACGGTGGGTCGTCTGGCGACGGCGTTCTATCCGCCTTCCGAGGGCAGCATCCTGATCGACGGTATCGATATCAGGCAATATGACCCCGCCGACCTTCGTGCCGGCATCGGTTTCGTGCTGCAGGATGTCGACCTGTTTTACGGCAAGCTGCGCGACAACATTACCCTCGGCAGGCCGGCCGCGACCGACGAGGAAGTCCTTGCGGCGGCGCGGTTGTCGGGTGTCGAGACTTTCATCGCCGGTCATCCCCAGGGCTATGACATGATGATTGCCGAGGGCGGACGAAGCCTGTCCGGCGGTCAGAAGCAGGCGATCGGGCTGGCCCGGGTGCTGATCCGCAAGCCGCGCGTGCTCTTCCTCGACGAGCCGACCGCGCATTTCGACGTGCGCAGCGAAGCCGAGTTCCTCGAGCGCCTGAAGACCCTGGCCAAGGGCGAGATGACGATCATCGTTTCGACCCATCGCCCGTCGCTGCTCTCGCTGGTCGATCGCATTCTGGTTTTCGACAACGGCAAGATCGTCGCCGACGGTCCCGCGGACCAGATCCTGACGCGCCTGCGTCCCCAGGCAGTAGCTGCACCAACCGCGGCGAGGGCGACCAATGGCGCAATCTGATTTCGCATTTTCAAACGACGTCCGTGCGGCGGTCGAACTGCGGACCCCGCGAACCTCGCGCATGCTGCTGCTGACGGCATTGGGACTGCTGGTCACGTTTATCATCTGGGCGCATTTCGCGGTGCTCGACGAGGTCAAGCGCGGCAACGGCAAGGTGGTGCCGTCGCGGCAGACCCAGGTCGTGCAATCGCTGGAAGGCGGCATCATCAGCGAATTGCTGGTTCAGGAAGGCTCGATCGTCGACAAGGACCAGCCGCTCGCCCGCATCGAGGATACCAACTTCGCTTCGCAATTCGGCGAAATCCGCGAGCGCCGCGGCGCCATGGCCGCCCGCGTCATCCGGCTCGAGGCGGAAACCCAGGGCCTGAAAGACGTTACGTTTCCCGAGGAGCTCAACAGGGTTGCGCCGCGCGCGGTGATGACCGAGCGCTCGGTGTTCGATTCCCACATGAGGAAGCTGGCGCAGGACATCGACGTCATCCAGCAGCAGGAAACCCAGAAGCTGAAAGAGATCGAAGAGCTGCGAGCTTCGGAGACAAGGTTCGCCGAAACCCTGGTGCTGCTCAATCGCGAGACCGCGCTGACGCGCAAGCTGTACGAGCAGAAGGTGGTGCCGGAAATCGAGATGCTGCGCTCCGATCGTCAGGCGACCGACATGCGGGGCCAACTGGCGGTGGTGCGGGCGACGATGGTCAAGACCGATGCCGCGGTGCAGGAGGCGCATTCGCGCCTGCTGAACATCACGACGGCTTTCCGCTCCCAGGCGGAGGACGATCTGGCGAAATCGCGCGGCGATCTCGCCGTGCTCGCTGAGAACATCAAATCCGCCCAGGACCGCGTTCGCCGCACCGAGCTGCGCTCGCCGGTTCATGGCGTGGTCAACAAACTCAACGTCACGACCATCGGCGCGGTGGTGGCTCCGGGCGCGAGCCTGATGGAGATCGTGCCGCTCGACGATACGCTGCTGGTCGAAGGGCGGATTCGCCCGCAGGACATCGCCTTCATCCGGCCCGACCATGAAGCCGTCATCAAACTGAGCGCCTACGATTCGTCGACCTATGGGTCGCTGCACGGCAAGGTCGAGCGCATCAGCGCCGATACGATCACCGACGAAAAGGGCGACAAGAACGAGCGCGGCGAGACGTTCTATCGCGTCACGGTGCGCACCGAAAAGAACCACCTCGGCACCACCGAGCATCCGCTGCCGATCATCCCCGGCATGGTGGCCACCGTGGAGATCCTCACCGGCCAGAAGTCGGTGCTGGATTATCTCATCAAGCCGGCGCGCACGCTGCGCGATGAAGCGTTACGCGAACATTAAGGTATTAAGCGGCGGATCGGCACCATGGGTGCCGTTTCCGCGGTAAAACCGCGGCTATCAAGGTGAATATTTTCTGAATCCGGATCAGGATTCCCGGTTCGATAAAATTCGACCGAATGCGCTTGCCTGCGGTTAGGCGCGTTCCCGACATTCCCCCAATCGTTGACGCGTTTTAACCGGGCTGAAAAGGCCTGGGATTTATCTGTTGTCCCACAAGATCCGGGACAGGATCGACGCACCGACGTCGGCCGATGCTCCGGACAATTGGGGCGTCAGTCATGTTGCGTATCGAT
>JAQGJF010000631.1 GCA_028290765.1 Tardiphaga sp. | reverse complement strand
GTCCTGGAAGACCGTGTTGATGGCGCGCTCGTAGGGCGGCACGCCGGAGACGTCGACCCCGGCCAGCTCGATCGTCCCCGCGGTCGGGTCCTCGAAGCCGGCGATCATCCGCAGCGTCGTCGTCTTGCCGCAGCCGGAGGGCCCGAGCAGCGAAAAGAATTCTCCCCCCCGGATGCTCATATCGACGGCATCGACGGCGCGGGTGCTGCCGTCATAGCTCTTGGAGACGGCGATGATGTCGATGGGTGCGCTCATACGCGGAAGATGCGGTTGACGCGCGCATCGATCTCGTCCTTGCGCGCGTTGTACCATTTCCAGTCGGGCTGGATCAGCTTGGCCACCTTGTCCGGCGTGGTCAGAAGCTTGTCGTTGTACTTGTCGTCGAGCTTCACCTTGCTGTTGGCGGGCGAATACCACACCGATTCGGCCAGCGTCTTCTGCACGCTCGGGCTCAGCATGTAGTTCACGTAGGCGTTGGCGAGTTCGCGGACCTTGGTGCCCGGCGTGAGCGTGAGCACCTGTTCGAGCGCCAGGACGCCCTCGGTCGGCGCGACAAAAGTAGTCGGCTGGTTCTGGCCGTCATAGCGCAGAATGCCGGAATCATGGATCACCGCGAGGCCGATCTCGCCGGACAGGATCATCTTCTCCATGGTGCCGGTGAAGTCGACCAGCTTGATCGGCTTCAACTTCTCCATCGCCGCATAGGCGGCGTCGAGATCGGTCATGCCCTTGCCGTAGAGCGCGCCGCACATCATCACGAAGGCCTGGCCGAGGCTGTTCACTGGAATGACATAGCCGCCGCGCACGCCGTCATAGGACCGGTCCCAGAGATCCTTCCAGGATGCGACCTTGCCGTAGCCCTTGTCGGTGCGCATGCCGAGGCCGATGGCGCTGGTGAAAATGCAGACGCCGACCATCTTGTCGCTGACGGCATAGGGATAGACGTCGGCGATGTTCGGCACCTGCTTGGCGTCGATCTTGGGTTCGACGATTCCCATCTCCAGCGCCGCCCATTGCTCGTTAGAGTTGGTGTGCAGCACGTCGTAGACCGGGGCGGAGCGCGAGCTGGCCTGCAGTTTGGGCAGGAACGGAAGCGCCGTATCCGTCTCCACCTTGCACTTGAATTCCTTCTCGAACGCCGGGATCAGCTCGCCCGACATGGTTTGTCCCCATTTGCCGCCCCATCCGGTGATACGCAGCGTCGCGGCGTCGGCGCGCGCGACATGGGGAGCGGCGATCACGCCGATGCCGGCGGCAGCGGTGGCGGCGAGGAATTGACGACGATCAAGTGGCAGGCGGGTCTTGGTCATGGGATGATCCTTTCTGTCAGAGCTGCGCGGAGGATCTGAGCCCGACCGTGCGGTCGAGCCCGATGACGACCAGTACGGCGAGCAGGATCGAGACCACCGAAGCGGCGCCGATCGTTCCGTCCAGATCGAATTTCAGATAGTTGAACAAGGTGATCGGCAGCGTCTCGTGGCCGGGCGCGACTAGGAACAGCGACACCGGGAACTGGTCGAACGAGACGATGAAAGCGAACACCGCGCCCGCCACCACGCCGGGCTTGGTCAGGGGCAGCGTCACCTCGAAATAGGTCCGCAGCGGGCCGGCGCCGAGGTTGCGCGCGGCCTCTTCCAGGCGGGTATCGAAATTCTGCAGAACCGCCAGCGTGGTGCGCACCACATAGGGGATCGATATCAGCGTATGGCCGAGCACCAGTCCCCACAGCGGCCGGCCCACATCCAGCAGCACATAGGTCTGGAACAGGGCCAGGCCGGTCAGGATCGCCGGCAGCATCAGCGGCGACAGCATTACCGCGGTGATGATTCGCGTGCCGGGGAGGCCGCCGCGCGCCAGAGCCAGCGCGGCGCTGGCGCCGAACAGCGTCGCGGTGATTGTCGTCATCACCGCGACTTCGAGGCTCAATTGCAAGGCGTTCATGAAATCACGCGAGGCGAAGAATTTCTCGAACCAGCGCGACGAAATACCGACCGGCGGAAACTGGATATAGGGCGTCGGATTGACCGCGAACACGAAAACGATGGCAAGCGGAGCCAGCAGGAAGACAACGACCGCGACATTGAGCGTCAGGTAGCAGAAGCGGCCGAGGCGAAGTGAGAACGGGGCTGATGTCATCGGCGGCCTCACTGCAGATCGCGCTGGCCGGAGACCAGGCCGAGGATGCGGTTATAGGCGATGACCAGCACCAGCGAGATCGCCAGCAGCACCATGCCGAGCGCGGCGGCGAAGCCGACATTGAAGCTCGATGAGATCTGCTGATAGATCAGCATCGGCAGCGTCATGATCTGGAAGCCGCCCATCAGGATTGGAGTGACATAGGCGCTGATCGCCAGCGCGAACACCAGAAGCGAGCCGGCCAGGATGCCGGGCAGGCTCAAGGGCAGCGTCACCTCGACGAAAGCCCGCAGCGGCGAGGCGCCGAGATTCTGCGCCGCATGTTCCAGCCGTTGGTCGATCCGTCCGATCACGCCGACCAGGGTCAGGACCATATAGGGGACGTAAATATGCGTCAGGCCGAGCACGATGCTGAATTCATTGTACATCAGCGGCAGCGGCTTCGAGATCAGGCCGAGGCCGGTGAGGGTCTGGTTGATCGCGCCCTTGTCCGACAGCAGCGCCATCCAGGCGAAGGTGCGGACCACGATGCCGGTCAGCATCGGGGTCAGGACGGCCACCATCAGCATCGCATAGGCGGTGCGGCCACGGATGCGCGCCATCAAATGCGCCAGCGGATAGCCGATCAGCAAAGCCGCAAGCGTGGTGAAGAGGCCGATGCGCAGCGTGGTCCAGATCACCTCGAGGTAATAGGTGTCGGAGACGATCCGCTGATAGTATTTGCCGGTGAAAGCGACGTTCGGCTGCACCACCGGATTGCCGGTGAGCAGGCTGATCATGGCCATCAGCCCCATCGGCAGGAAGAAGAACAGCGCGAACAGCATCGCGCTCGGCGCGATCAGCCACGCAATGGGGGTGGCGCCGCTGCGGGCCGCGTTCATCGTGACGCGGCCTTGTGGATCGGCGCGGCGCCATCGAGCGCGATCCATACCGGGTCATCGAACAACCGGCCGAGCTCGACCGCCATCGCGCGCAAGGCCTGCCAAAGCCTGGCGCGATCTTCGGGCGAGGTGGTGTGGCTCGGATAGGATACGGCGATTCCGATCGTTTCATTGGTATCGCGACGGGTCAGCGCGAAACCCAGCGAGCCCACGCCCGGCAATGTTTCGTTGCTGGATTCGGAATGACCGGTGCGGCGGATTTCGGCGATATGGGTCATCAGTCCGGTCAGATTCCGCGGCGCAGACGGCGACACGACCGGCAAAGGCTTCGGCAGGCGGCCGCGAATATCGGCATCGCTCAGGCGCGCCAGCATGGCGCGGCCGTTGGATGTCGCGAATGCCGGCGCCCGCACGCCCGGCGGCGTCACCACCTGTAGCGGATTGGATCCGGGGACCACGCGCAACACGACCTGCTCGGCGCCGTCGAGCACCGAGATGTAGCCGGTATGGCCGGTCCGGGCGCAGACCGCGCGCAAATGCTGTTCCGCCACGGCCACGAAATCGTTCTGGGTCCGATGCAGCCGCCCCAGTTCGAACAGCAGCAGGCCCGGCCGGTAGCGGCGGGTCAAGGCATCCTGCTCCAGCAGCCCGCATTCCTTGAGCTGGCGCAGCAGCCGCGAGGTCGAACTCTTAGGCTTGCCGGTGAGCCGGATCACGTCGGCATTGCCGATCTCGGGCTGCCCCGGCGAAAAGCAGCGCAGGATCTCAATGGCGTTGTCGAGGGCGCTCATGGCCTTGAACCGGCTGTCCGACAAGTTCCGGAAAATGGAACAATGTTTCTAATTCTGGGACCTGGAACGACCGCCGTCAATTGGCCGGCGCGCGGCAATTTTGAACAATCCGCGCTCAAAATTCGCGCAGATGACTGCAAATTGGCTATTTGCGAGGAGTTGGACTTCATCGCCGGGCGACGAAGAGAGCTTGTGAATGTATTCCAGCCTCATCCTGAGGAGCATCGCGAAGCGATGCGTCTCGAAGGATGGCCCCAACGCACAGACTCGCGGCCATCCTTCGAGACGCGCGTGAAGAACGCGCTCCTCAGGATGAGGTCGGAAATACATTCACAAGCTCTCAGGATGAGGCCAGAGACAGCTTCACGCGCTCTGACTGAGGCGTCGCGCCTGGCGAGCGATGACCACGTTCACATGGGAATCGCGTCGGCCCTGCTTGATCAGCTCAGCAGCGACCGCAGCCGTTTGACGGCGCTGTCGGGTGTGGTCAGCACTGGCCGTCCACTTGCCGCTGCGACGGCTGCGGCGGACCGGGCCAGGCTGAACTGGGCGAGCGCGATGATCTCGCAATGCTTCAGGCCTGCTGCGGCCGTCGCCGCCAGTTCGTCGTGGCGCACGGTATCGCCCGCGTTCAATGCGTCGAGCGCGCCGGCCGCCAGCTGCGGCACGATCGTCGTCGACGAAGCCACCGCCGTGAATTCCCCAGGCATGGTTTCGAGCGTGGGTGCAAAGGTCGCCAGCAAACCGATCGGCGAACCGGCGGCGATGGCGTCGTCGATCATCGCTTCGTTCGGCTTTAACACGGGCAAAGGCGCCAGGGCCGCCTTGCAGGCGTCGATGCAGGGCCCGAAAGCAGAGCAGGTGAACAGGATCCCGTTGGCGCCATTGTCCACTGCATAGCGCGCCAGCAGCAGGAACCGCTCCGTCATCTGCGGCGTCAAGGCGCCTTGCCGCGCCAGATCGTTGGAAAGGCTGTCATCGAGAATATTGACGAGGCCGGCTTGCGGCCACAAACGCCGGAACGCTTCCTCGGCGGGATCGATCGAGTGACGAAGCGCGTGGATCAAGGCGATGCGCATCGGGCGCTGCTCCAGGTTGGAAATGATGGCGGGTAACAAGCACAGGATCGTAGATGAACATTAACACGGACGCGTTGCCCGCAGCCGGCCCGGCATTCACGCCTTCCCGCGCAGCCAGAGCCAGGCTTTCTCCAGCATCGTCTTGCGTTCCGTGGCGCGCGGCGCCACCGGATATTCGCGTGCAACCGGCTCAGGCGCCAGTGCCGGCGAATCTGCTTCTGCAATATCCATGGCCGCGGCGTCGGCGGGTTTGTCGTGCGCGCCGCTGGCCGGACCGACGCTCTCCGCTTGTATCGGCGCCGGACGTTGCGCGGCCACGCGTTTCGCTGCTGGCCGGCGCGCCGGGGCCGCCCGCGTGGCGGCCTCGAGCGCGAGCGGACCGACCTCCGCCAGGAACGCCTGTTCATGGGAGCGGGTCAGCCGTTCCACCGCCTCGTCGAGCGGCAGCCAGGCCACCGCCTTCACGTCGCGCATCAACTCACGGGTCGGTTCGCGGTCCGCCTCCATGCGCCAGTAATGCACCACTTTGGGGCGCCCGCCGGCCTCGTAGGCCAGCGTGCCGAGGAATTCGTGCACGGATACCTCGTGTCCGGTTTCCTCCAGCACCTCGCGCTCGGCGGCGGCGCGCGGGGTTTCGCCGTCGTCGAGCTTGCCCTTCGGCAGCACCCATTCGTTGCGCTTGCGCAGCCGCACCACCGCGATCAGCGGGGAGCTGCCCCGCTGCGTCACAATGCCTCCCGCCGCCAGAATCGGCGCACGCGCCATCAAAATCCTCAACCGTTTCGAATCAAGTTCGCGGCTTATACAGCGGCTGCGAAGCAGGATCGAGATTCGTTTCGGGATTTCGGGCCGCGCGGATCAGAAATGCTGCGACAGCACGCGTCCGGCGCGGGCGTCCGGTTGTGGCTCGATCCGCACCGACCACAGCGCGCGATCGTCGACGTCCTTCAACGTCACGGTCATAATTCCGGACGGTCCGTCGATGTCGACACGGCCGAAAAACTGCAATCCGAAACAAGGCGCGAGATTTTCGCCCTGCTCCGCGCTGCATCCCTTGGCGAAGATTTCTTTCGGACCGAAGGTGTTGTCGAGCTGGCCCGGCGCCCACGAGCCCGCATGCAGCGGGCCGGACACGAATTCCCAGAACGCATCGAAATCCTGGAACACCGCCCGGTTCGGGTCGTAGTGATGCGCCGCGGTGTAATGCATGTCCGCCGTCAGCCAGACGGTGTTTTTGATGCCGGCGCGTTTCATGAACGACAGCAGGTCGGCGATCTCGTGTTCGCGCCGCTCCGGCGGTCCGTCGCCGAGTGCCACCGCATCCTCGCTGATCAGGCCGATCGGCAGGTCCGCGGCGATCACCTTCCAGGTCGCATTGGAGGCTGAGAGTTCACGCTTCAGCCATGCCAGCTGGGTCGCGCCGAGAATGAAGCTGTCGCTGCGGTCGTCGCGCTTGTTCCAGGTCGAATCCCGGTAGCTGCGCATGTCCAGCATGAAGACGTCGAGCAGCGGGCCGTAGCCTATCCTGCGATAGACGCGGCCGGCCTGCTCCCGCTGCGGCCGGATCGGCATGAATTCGTGAAACGCGCGCCGCGCACGCGCCACCAGAAACGGCGTGCCGTCGTCCATGTAGCCGGCGTTGTCGTAGCTGCCGGTGGGAGAATAGTCGTTGCTGACTTCGTGATCGTCCCATTGTGCGAACACCGGAACCGCGGCGTTGAACGCCCGGACGTTCTCGTCGAGCAGGTTGTATTTATAATTGCCGCGAAACTGCGC
>JAQGJF010000629.1 GCA_028290765.1 Tardiphaga sp. | reverse complement strand
AAACGAAAACACACACATAAACTACACTACACACTTACGAAAACATAGTAGGTCTGCGAATTGTTGGGATTGAAACGTGCCGTTGTCGTGTTGGCGTTGCTGTTGTCGTCTGCCGAAGCAGTTCTTGCGCAGTCGATCGTTATCTCCGAGCCGACCGCCGTCACGCTGAACTCCTCCGAAAACCCGATAGGCCCCGGCGGCAGCGTCACCTTCACCGCATCGGTGACGACGCGGCAGGGCGGCGGCGTGCCCGGCGGCACCATCCAGTTCATCGACGAGAGCACCATGGCGGTGCTCGGCTGGGCTTCCGTAGCGGCGCCCTCGATCACTGTCAGCGGTATGACCCCGGGGCGGCATCCGATCCGCGCCGACTACAGCGGCAACACGGATTTTCTGCCGCTGGTGGTGCAGCCGAGCCAGTCGGCGCTGCTGACGCAAAGCATCCTGGTCACGCCCGATGTCGTCCTCTCGTCGTCGCAAAATCCGAGTGCGCCCGGCCAATTGGTGACGCTCACGGCCATCGTAAGGTGCGATGCCGGCGCGCCGAGAGGAACGGTGACGTTCAGCGACGGCCGGTCGGTAATCGCGGCCCATGTCGCGCTCGACCGCAGCGGCTCCGCTTCGTTTACGACCTCGGCGCTGACCGACGGCACCCGCAATATCGTGGCGGAGTATGAGGGCGATGGCGAGCATGCGGCCGCGGTCTCCCGAGAGCTGGTTCAGGACGTCGGCGCCGGGCGCATCCGTCATACGATGTTGTTTCGCGGACGCTAGTTTGTGCCCGCCGAATGTCGACATTCACCACGCCGGCGACATATCCTTGGCCGCGGCGAATGGGTAGTCCGGCCGGAACCGGGGGATGGCAATGGCCTGGGGAGTGGGGATGCGTGGCATGCTGCAGGCGATGGCCATCGCGCTGCTGCTATTGTTGATCGGCCGGGTGGCGCTGGCCGCCAACGCCATCGAGACCCTGTCCGCCGAGATCAGCCAGGCGGTCCAAAGCGGTCGCAATGCCGAAGGCCTGGCGCTGGCCCAGAAGCTCGAAGGCCTGGTCCGGCGCCAACAGGGCACCGACATCATGAATTACGCCGGCGTGCTGCAGAATCAGGGCATGTTTCTGCACAATCTCGGTCGTTACCAGGAGGCCGCCGACAAGCTCAATGCCGCGCTGGCGATCAAGCTGCGCCGCAACGATCCCGCCTCGGCGCTGCGCACCTCCGGCATCCTGCGCGCGTCGCTGACGATACTGGGGCGCAACGGCGAGGCGATGTCGGTGGCGCAGCGGGCCCTGGCGATCGGAACGCAGGCGTTCGGCCCCGACGATCCACGGCTCTCCGAGCCGCTGTCGTCGCTGGGCGCGCTGGCGCGCGAACAGGAAAACTACAAGGATGCCGAGCGATATTTCGAGCGGGCGCTGGCGGCCGAACAGAAGTCGCCGAACGGAAGTGCCGAGGACGTGGCCGAGGCGATGGATCACCTCGGCGATCTCTACGGTCTTGAAGGCCGTTTCGACGACGGTGAAAAGCTGCTGCAGCAAGGCCTGAAGCTGCTCGAACAGGCCAAAGCCCAGAACACGACGAACTACGCCAAAACCCTCGGCGATCTCGGCAATCTCTATAAGGATGCCGGCCGCTTGGCCGAAGCCGAAGCGGCGCTCAGCCGCGCGCTCGCCACCGTCCGCGCCACGCTCGGCAACGATCACCCCAACGTCGCGGCCACCATGGGCAATCTGGCGACGGTACTCAACGCCTCCGCGCGGTTTGCGGAAGCGGAAAATCTCAACAAGCAGGCGCTGGCGATCTACGAGAAGGTGTTCGGATCCAATCATCCGATCACTGCCATCGCCCTCAACAACCTCGCCAACAATTACCTGGATCAGGGCCGCGCCGACGACGCCATGGGATTGCAGCAGCGCGTGCTGGCGATTCACGAGAAAGCGTTCGGTCCCGACAGTCCCGACGTGGCGCGGAGCCTGAACAATCTCGCCAACAGCTACAAGGGAGCCGGGCGCAGCGCCGAGGCGGGAGCGCTTTACCAGCGATCACTGCGCATCCTCGAGCAGAAATTCGGCGAGGACAGTGCGCAAACCGCGCGGGCGCTCTCGAGCGTGGCGCGGTTCGCGCAGACCAGCGGCCGGCTCGACGAGGCCGCGGAAAAATTCGGCCGCGTGCTGAGGATCGATGAGAAGACCCGCGGCCCCGATCATCCCTCCTTGGTGGACGACCTGCGCAGTCTGGCCTTCCTCGACATTCAGCGCGAAAAATATTCGGAGGCCCGTATTGGTCTCGAACGGGCGCTCGCCATCGCGCAGGCGAAACTCGGCCCACGTCACCGCACCACGCTGTTCACCGAGGTCAATCTCGCGGACATTATCGGCCGCCAGGGCCAATGGCCGGAAGCGCTGGCGTTGCTCCGCCGCGCCGCCGCCGACAATGCCGGGCAGGGCACAGGCGGTGCGGCCGTCGGGCGTTTCTTCGACCTCGACACCGCGCTGATCGACGCGATCTGGCAGGTCGCATCGGGGCATCCCGACGACGCTGCCAGGGATGAAGCGTTCAGGGCGGCGCAGCGCGCCCGCGAAACCCAGGCCGGCGCGGCGCTGGCGCAGATGGCGGCGCG
>JAQGJF010000466.1 GCA_028290765.1 Tardiphaga sp. | reverse complement strand
CCCACACCCGCGTGGCGTCGACCACTTCGGCGCCGCAGCCGATCACGCCGACGGCCACCAGCGGTGGCAGCGGCTATATGGTGCAGGTCTCGTCGCAACGGAACGAAGCCGACGCCCAATCCTCCTTCAAGTCCTTGCAGGGCAAGTTCCCGTCGGTGCTGGGCTCCCGCGCGCCGCTGATCAAGCGGGCGGATCTCGGTGAGAAGGGCGTCTATTACCGGGCCATGGTCGGGCCGTTCGGTTCGCCCGACGAAGCCAAGCAGTTCTGCGGCAACCTGAAAAGTGCCGGCGGGCAGTGCGTTGTCCAAGGGAATTAACGGCTGTTTCCCCCGGGGTTGTTGACCCCCGGCGGTGACGCGGGCTAATCGGCCCCATGAGTACGCGCGCCTTCATCACCGGCATATCCGGACTGCAATTGACCGCCAACGAGCGGGCTTTTCTGCAGGCGGAGCGGCCGTGGGGCTTCATCCTGTTCAAGCGCAATATCGAGACGCCGGCACAAGTGTCGGCGCTGGTGAAGGAATTGCGCGCGGCGATCGGTGAGGCCGATGCTCCGGTCCTGATCGACCAGGAGGGCGGACGGGTGGCCCGCCTCGGACCGCCGCATTGGCCGATCTATCCGCCGGGGGCCGTGTTCGGGACGCTCTATGACATCGATCGCACGCTCGGCCTCGGGGCGGCGCGCCTGAGCGCCCGCCTGATCGCGGCCGATCTTGCCGACCTCGGCATCTCGGTCGATTGCCTGCCGCTGGCGGACGTGCCGGTGGCCGGAGCCGACGCGGTGATCGGTAACCGGGCCTATGGAACCGAGCCCGACAAGGTCGCCGCGATCGCCCGTGCCGTCACCGAGGGCCTGGAGCAGGGTGGAATATTGCCGGTCCTGAAGCACATTCCCGGCCATGGACGCGCCACCGCCGACACCCATATCCGGCTTCCGGTGGTCGATACCGCCAAAACCGAGCTGGAACGGACCGATTTCGCGGCATTTCGACCGCTAGCGGACCTGCCCATGGCGATGACCGCACATGTTGTGTTTAGCGCGCTAGATCCCGCCCAACCGGCGACGACATCTGCGACAATCATCGAACAGGTGATTCGCGGCGTAATCGGGTTCCAGGGTTTGTTGATGAGTGATGACGTGTCCATGAATGCGCTGGCGGGGTCGATCGCCCAGCGGACCAAGGCGATCGTCACGGCCGGCTGCGACATGGTTCTGCACTGCAACGGCAAACTCGATGAAATGGTCGCGGTCGCGGGCGAAGCACCGTTGTTGACGGGCAAGGCGCTGGCGCGGGCCGGACAGGCGCTGGCATCGCGCAAGGCGCCGCAGCCGCTCGATCGCCAGGCGGCGCGGGCTGAACTGGACGAATTGGTAAAGCGGGCTGGAGTGGCAAGCGCATGAGCGCAGAGATTCTGTCTTTCGAAACAGGACGACCGGCCGAGATCGCCGACGACGAACCGGCGCTGGTCGTCGACGTCGAGGGTTATGAAGGGCCGCTCGACCTGCTGCTCGCGCTGGCGCGGCAGCAGAAGGTCGATCTGGCCAAGATCTCGATCCTGGCGTTGGCCGACCAGTATCTGGTGTTCATCGAGGCCGCGCGGAAAATCCGGCTCGAATTGGCCGCCGACTATCTGGTGATGGCCGCCTGGCTGGCCTATCTCAAATCGCGGCTGCTGCTGCCCGAGCCGCCGACGGCAGATGGACCCAGCGCCGAGGACATGGCCACCGCGCTCGCCAACCGGCTGCGTCGGCTCGAGGCGATTCGCGAAGCCTCCAACCGGCTGATGACCCGTCCGCAATTGCAGCGCGAGATTTTTCCGCGCGGCCAGCCGGAATCGAGCGCCGAGATCAGGCATCCGAAATATACCGCTACGCTGTACGATCTTTTGACCGCCTATGCGGCGCAGCGTCAGTCGCGGGTGCTCACCAGCGTGCATCTGGCGCGACGCACGGTGTGGTCGCTCAGCGAGGCGCGGGCATCGCTGGAGCGCCTGGTGGGGATCGCCGAGGACTGGAGCCGGCTCGACGAGTACCTGCTCAGCTATGTCGCCGATCCCTCGCAAAAGGCCACCGTGTTCGCCTCGAGCTTCGCCGCGGCGCTGGAACTGGTGCGCGAAGGGTCGATGGACCTGAACCAGAAAGAAGCGTTCGCACCTTTGTATTTTCGTAAGCGACCGCCGCCTTCGGCATCCGAAGCGATGGCCGTGCCGGAAGTTCCGGCTGAGTAGTGGAAGAAGGAGACCAAGCCATGGCAAGTCTGGCGGAAAAGCGCATTGAGGCAGTCGAGGACAGTCCCGCGCAATCCGAGGCACGGCCCGAGGAATTGCGGTTGCTGGAAGCGCTGCTGTTTGCCTCCACCGAGCCACTCGATCAGGCCGCGCTCGCCAAGCGCATGCCCGACGGCGTCGACATCAAGGCCGCGCTGGCGCAATTGCAGGCGGATTATGCCCTGCGTGGCGTGAACCTGGTTCGTGTCGCCAATAAATGGACCTTCCGCACCGCCAATGATTTGTCCTGGCTGATGACGCGGGAAAGCACCGAGACCCGGCGGCTGTCCCGCGCGGCGATCGAAATGCTGGCGATCATCGCTTATCACCAGCCGGTCACGCGCGCCGAGATCGAGGATATCCGCGGCGTCGTTACCTCGAAGGGGACGCTGGACGTGTTGCTGGAAACCGGCTGGATCAGGCCGCGGGGCCGGCGCAAGACGCCGGGCCGTCCGCTGACCTTCGGTACCACCGAAGCCTTCCTGTCGCAATTCAGCCTCGAGGCGCTCGGCGATCTGCCGGGGCTCGATGAATTGAAGGGGACAGGCCTGCTCGACTCGCGGCTGCCGTCCGGCTTCAGCGTTCCGACGCCTTCCGACGACCCGACGCTCCGCGAGGACGAGGATCCGCTGGAGGTCGGCGATCTGGAACTGGCGCTGGCGCCGGCGGTGGAGCCGGAACCGGATCCGGAGGGTTAAGGCAGCAGCGTCAGCGTCTCGCGCTGTTGCGGATCGCGGACGATGTGGAAACCATCGAGGCGGCTCCACGATGCCTGCAGGTCGTCGTAATGCGGCGACAGCACATGGGCGGACTGTCCGAGCGCGATCTGAAAGGTGGAGTTGTCCAGATCGGACAGGTCGTAGACCGCGCGTAACCCGGGCCCGTGAAGGTCGGCGAACGGCGCCTCGTCGTCGGCGTCGAAGCCACCCGCGTTGACGGTGTCGGCGGCGCCGCCGGCCGGCAGGTGCCGATCGAACACGTTGCGCAGCACCGGGACGTGCGAAAACAACGGGTGGTCGAAGGTGGCCCGGTGTGGCTCTCCCCAGCGCCAGCGTTCCATGGCTCCGCCATAGCGGGTGGTGAGATCATCCAGGGCATCCGCAAGGGCATCTTCCATCAGGGCCGGGCAGCCCCGTGTCCCGCACCACGCGGGCCTGTTGCG
>JAQGJF010000444.1 GCA_028290765.1 Tardiphaga sp. | reverse complement strand
GGTGGCGCTGTATGCCGCCGAGGCAAAGTGTGTCCGGTTCGCTGTCCTTTAGTATTTCGTCGATGGCATCGTTCATGCTGAGCTGACCTGTCATGCGGGCTATCATGACTGATACGGTCGGGACGCTGAATTCAGGCGAAGTTGAAGTCTTACGCAATTACAGCGCCAAGACCCGCCCTTCATTCAGCGGCGTCAGGCCAATGCTCATGATCACGACCGGCGCTCGCTGTGGGGAAAGATTGATGACGAGCGCCCCATCGTCCCGGGTGGCGCGGTAGTAACGACCGCTGTGAAACAGCCCGGCGTAATCCAGATGCTGGTCGGGCAACTTCGAAACATTCGCGGTCTGCAGGGCTCGCGCAAGGCTCGTTCCGCTCTGCAGAAAGGGGCCGACAACAAGACCCTCTGTGGCGAGCCTGGCGATCGGCACGACGATCGTTCGAACGCCCGATTCGCGCGTGATCGGAATCCGCACGCGAATCTCACCGAACCCGGTACGGAAGCAACTTACCTGCGCCAGGCTTGACGATCCGTCGTCGCTGAAAAGGCCGACTTCGATCTGGCCGCATTTCACGTCGCCAAAGATGTCCGAAGGCAGCCGGTTCGCACCGAACAGCAGATAGAGGAAGTTGTGAACCGGCGACACGGCCGAGAAGCTGCCTGCAAGCCACATCGGGGGACCCCCGACGGTGCAGGCGGACGGGAAATCTCGCACCACCTGCAAGCCTGCGACGAAACCCCCATCGAGAATCGGGAGCAGCGCCCGGGTTCCAAGATTGACGTCGTGCTGCATCGGGCTAAGGAGGAGCATTTCATCATCCGCCGGCAGAAGCAGCAACCGCCCAAGAATCGCAGCGGTCGATCGAGCGGCGATGTGCAGGTTTGAAAATGGCGCCAACCGGTAGAGCGGCGCCGCTTCGCGAGCAGAGGCCGCAAAGGCAAGGGCGCCGGCCTGGACCTGCTCTGCAAGCTCATTCTGTTCAAGGGATTGGGGGGAATCTTCATAGACAGCCTCGCCCTGATGATGGCCGCAGACCGAGCCGGTCGATGCGCAACACATTTGCTCCAGCAACGCGACATTGCGAAGCAGCATGCGCTTCGCATGTGGCGTGACGACGGTGTCGGAAATGAAGCCCTCGAAGCCATCCTTGTCGGCGAGGTCGTCGGATGAATCGTCCGTGCTCAGCAGATAAAATCCGTGCAGTCGGATGTCGATGCCTTCAATATCGAAGCTGCGCCGTAACGCTTTCTGGATGCTCCCGGAATAGCCGAGGTCGATCAGGACCAGATCAGTGCAGTCGTCGAAATCCGGGATCTGCTGCCGACAGTAGCGAAGCAATTCCGTACGAATAGTGGTCGCGCGCGTTGCGATCTCGCTTGCATCGATCAGATGGGGAAGGGCTTCAACCAATTCCTCTCCGGTTGCGACGCCATTCGGACATTGTGCAAAGAACTTCGCGACCGAGTCCGGAAGGATCTTGACGACTTCCAGAAAGACGTTGCAATCGAGTTCCGGTATGCTGCCCAGCAGGTTGGCCAAGGGCGCGAGTGTCGCTGCCGAGGCCATCACGCTGACGTGCCGGTTCAATGCGATGTAGCTGGCCGGCTGGTCCCGGCTTTGTTTCCAGATCTGGTGGGACAGGAAGCCGTCGCGGCCAAGGAACGCGACGGCGACGCCTCCGCTATCTCGACGCAGTTGCTCGACGCGATCGGCGACGAACGCGTCGAAAGCCAACAGGATGGGTCCAACCACCGTAAGGCCGAGTTCGAACAGAGGTGATCTTGCCGGGTTGCGGGCCGCCACGACACGCCGCAAGGTTCTCAAGCCGTGGTCCAGTCCCGCCGGCGTGTCCGGACACAGGAATTCGCCGGCCGAACTTTCCCTTTGAAATATCGATGTCAGTGACGCGCTGGCTTGGGGGTAGTGGCGGGTCGCTATGCCGTGGCGGTGCGCGCCCTTGATGTCCGCGTGTTCGTTGTCGCCGATATGCGTCGCCCGCGAAGGGTCGATCGCCTGTTCCGCGAGATAGGCCGCGAACAACTGCTCGCTCTTGCTGGTGCCGCTTTCGCACGACGCGTAGAGAAAATCCCAGGTCAATCCGGGGTGACAGGAAAGCAGCAGTTGGGCGAGCTGCCCGCGGCTCCAATATGTATCGGAGATAAAGCCGGTGCGCGCTCCGGTCGCGCGCAGAACCGAATATTGTCGAACCATTTCGACGTTGGCGCGGCAGAGATCTATCTCTGCCTCGAATTCCGCTGCCACGAGGTCTGGCAAGGCGTCGCGATTGAGGCCGAACAGCCGAAACGGGAAATAGCTGTAAATGTCGGCGATCGTAACTTCGCTCGATCCATTGTTCTTTTTCGCGGCGGCGCGCGCGCGCGCCTCGGCCTGTCGGCGGTGCTGCGCATAGGACACGGCAGCGTGAGGAAACGACTTGGAGACCTCTGAGAGCTGGAAGGCCCGCTCAAAAACTGCTTGCGAGGTGGTGCAGGCGCGCAGCAGGAACGTATCGAAGATGTCGAACGAATAGGTCCGTGTTTCGTTTGATGCTGAATTGTAACGCTGTATGTCTGAAGTGTGTATGCTCACTACAAATCCCCCGCCGTTCTGTTTGATAAACGACGAATGGCGTGAAATCAGGCGCGCGTCGGAAGAGATTTCGATCGTTGTTGTTCAGGCGACTAAAAAAATGAGCTAGTTTTGACGACGCTGAGTCGGAATGATTTGCCGGGTGATCCGTCGATAATCGTCGTTCAACCGCGCAGCTGAATTTCGAATCGTGCGCATCGTCCGTCGGTGGTCGGACGGTACATCTCGCTTTCCTGCGACGCGTTGTGATTGTTGCAGACTCCGAAATTGAAGTGTGGCGTCGACCTCGGTCGGTCCGTGAGTGTGATCTGTGGCGTTGCAAATGGAAGAGTCGATCGATCTTGCAGTCTCTTCGTCCGGCCGGATCGGATCGGTCGAGCTAGGCATGCTTTGCCGATCGGTCGGCAGGAAATTCCCACTAAGGCGCTGTAAGATAAATTGAAATTGTCCGCCCGATTTTCTGCGCTGGTGCGTTCAACACTCGGAAGTCACGCGGACCATTCGTCCGCTGGCATAGCGGGTCGGGAGATGGGGATGGCGTACGCGCTCGATATCTGGGCTCCGGTCGATGTCGCACAGGCAGCGATCTCGAAGCCGGAATCAGGTTCGTCAAATGTAGCCGTAAAAACCGCGCGTGAAGAAGCGACGTGCGCGCCGCC
>JAQGJF010000427.1 GCA_028290765.1 Tardiphaga sp. | reverse complement strand
CCGTGCTGACCTCCGCGGCCGGAATTGCCATCGTCCTGTTGCTGCTGTTGCCGTGGCGTTCGGCGGTCGAGGCGCCGGCGATGCTCAAGAGCCAGCAGCATGTCGATATCTTCGTGCCGGAATTCGGCGCCCGGCTTGCCGGGATCGCCGTCCGCGAAGGCGACAGCGTCGCCAAGGGAACGCGGCTGGCGCAACTGACTTCGCCCGACCTCGACTACAAGCTTGGCCGCGCCCGCACCGAAATCGAGATTTCGGAATGGCAGCTCGGCGCGCGTGGCGCCAATGCCGAGCTGCTGGCGCGCAGCCAGGTGACCGAACGCGAATACGAGACCGCGCGCGCCGAATATCGCGCGCTGCAGGACCAGAAATCGCGTCTCGACGTGGTGTCGCCGGTCGCCGGCAAGGTCGTCGATGTCGCCGACGCCCTGGAGCCCGGGACCTGGCTCGCGCCCAAGACGCGGCTGATGTCGGTGGTCGATCCTTCAGGCCTGACCGTCGAGGCCTATGTCGATGAGGCCGATCTCGACCGCATCGCGGTCGGCGATACCGCCACCTTCTTTGCCGAGGCCGATACAAGGATCGAGTTCCCGTTGCGTCTGGTCGAGATCGCCCGGGCCAGCACCAGGGCGCTGTCCGATCCGGCGCTGGCATCCACCCTTGGCGGCCCTATTGCGGTGCGCGCCCAGCAGCGCAACGACCAGAAACAGAACGAACTGGTCCCGGACCGGACCATCTACCGGTTGCGGCTGGCTGTCACCGAAACAGGCGCGGCTCCCGTGACGCGGGTGCTGCGCGGCGACGTGATTCTTCGCGGCGAACCCATCAGCCTCATCCGGCGAATCTGGCGGGCCGCGCTGGCTGTGGTGATCCGCGAAAGCGGCGCCTGAAAATGGACGTTTGGGGTCCGGATTCATCGTGGAACAGTTGCCGAACTGCAACGTCGCCAGTCCATCTTCGCCCCACTGTGGGAAGTCACCGGATTGTCCTTGCTCGTCAACGTCCGGTTGAAATATTCTTTCATTAATCAGGGGTTAACCGGCGCATCGACGCCGTGGGGGCGGATGGTTTTCATGCTGGCGAGAAATCAACTCGCATCTCTGCGCCGGCTTCTGGCCGCCGTGGGGGTAACCGTCTGCGTCGGCGGCTGCGCTTTCGTGCCCCATCCTTTGACCGACGCCGAGCGCGCGGCCGAAGCCAGCCAGGACATGTCCGATGTGTTCTCGGTCCAGGAGCCGCTGACCCACGCGCTGACCCTGGAAGAAGCCTTTGCCCGGGCGATGGCCTACAACCTCGACGAGCGGGTCAAGCTGATGGAGCGCCAGGTCGCGGCGCGTGATTTCGAGATCAGCAAATTCGATCTGTTGCCGAAGGTGATCGCCAATGCCGGCCGATCGATCCGCGACAACGAACTGGCCAGTTCGAGTGTTTCGGTCCTGACCCGGCAGCAATCGCTGGAGCCGTCGACCTCGACCGACAAGGATCTGAAATTCGCCGACCTGACCACCTCCTGGAACATCCTCGATTTCTGGGTCAGCTATTACAATTCCAAGCAGCAGGCCAACAAGGTGCTGGTCGCCGAAGAACAGCGCCGCCGCGTGCTGCAGGCGCTGTTTCAGGACGTGCGCCGGGCGTTCTGGCGCGCCGCCAGCGCGCAGCGGCTGAACAGCGACATCCGCGACACCATCCGGCAGGCGCAGAACGCGCTGGAAGCCTCGCGCAAGGGCGAGACCTTGCGCGCGCCGATCGATGCCTTGCGCTACCAGAAGGCGCTGCTCGATGCGCTGCGCGATCTGGAAGCCGTGCAACTCGTGCTTGGCGCCGCCAAGATCGAACTCGCGGCGCTGATCAACCTGCCGCCGGGCACTAATTATTCGATCGCGGCGCCGCGGAATCTGCGGATCGAAGGCGTCAAGCTGCCGGTGCGCGAGATGGAAGAAGTGGCGCTGGTGCGCAATCCGGATATCCGCGAAGCCAGCTACGGGGTGCGCATCGCCGCCGACGAGACCCGCAAGATGCTGGCCCGCAATCTGCCGGGCATCAGTTTCAGCTACGGGCCGAATTTCGACAGCAACAGCTATCTGGTGAACAACACCTGGACTGGCGGCGCGGTGCGGCTCAGCGCCAATCTGATCAGCATCCTGTCGATCCCCGAACAATTGAAGCGCGGCAATCTCGCCGAGGATACCGCGATCACCCGCCGCCAGGCGCTCAGCATGGCGACGCTGGCCAAGCTGCACATCGCCTATCAGCAATATATGGCCGCCGCGAAGGAATATCGCTGGGCCGACCAGCTCGCCTCGGTCGATCGCCGGCTTTATCAGCAGATCGCCAACCGCACCGAGACCGACGCGCAGTCGGAACTGGAGCGAGTGTCGGCGCGGGTCAGCGCGGTGCAGTCGGATCTGCGGCGCTACCGCGCCTATGCCGAAGCGCAGGCGGCGCTGGGGCGGTTGTATGACGTGGTCGGCATCGATCCGATCCCGGACCAACTTGCATCGCTCGACATCGGAACGCTCAGCACCGCCATCCGCCACAGCGCCAGCGACTGGGACAACAACCGGATCAGCCGATTGGGCGAGGCCGCGCCGGAGGGCCTGGTGCCGGTGACTGCGGATTATGCCGGCGCCACGGCGCCGCAGCCGGCTATGATCGCGGCCGATGCGCCACCGGTCGTGCGATAGTGCTGCCTCGCGCAACGTTTGCGATTCTGACCCTCGTCCTGACGGTCGATCCCGGCGGTGCGCAGGCGCAAAGTTCTCTCGATTCGATGCCGCCGCTCGGCGGCGCCGCCGAAATCCGCGCCCAATTGACGGCGCGCAGCTACACCACGCTGTCGAGCGAGGCCTCGGCGCGGATCGACCGCATCGACACACGGGTCGGCGAACATTTCAAAAAGGGCGATCTCCTGATCGCGTTCGACTGCGTGACGCAGCGCGCGCAGGTGGCACGGGCGAGGGCGGTGGCGACCCAGGCGGAGAAGACCGCGGGCATCAACCTGCGTCTCGCCAGCCTCAAATCGATCGGCCAGCTCGAACTGGATATCTCGCGCGCCGAGGTCGAAAAGGCCAAGGCGGAACTCGCGATCGCCGACGCCGCCGCCTCCAAATGC
>JAQGJF010000416.1 GCA_028290765.1 Tardiphaga sp. | reverse complement strand
ATATCGGGCATGTGCGCAACTACACGCTGGGCGACGTGATCGCACGCTACATGCGGGCCAAGGGTTTTAATGTGCTGCATCCGATGGGCTGGGACGCTTTCGGGCTGCCGGCGGAAAACGCCGCGATCGAGCGCAAGGTCGCGCCCAAAGCGTGGACCTACGACAACATCGCAGCGATGAAGAAACAGCTGCGATCGATCGGGCTGTCGCTCGACTGGTCCCGGGAATTCGCCACCTGCGACCCCAGCTATTACAAACATCAGCAGAAGATGTTTCTGGATTTCCTCGGCGCCGGCCTCGCCGAACGCGAGCAGCGCAAGATCAACTGGGATCCGGTCGATATGACCGTGCTCGCCAACGAACAAGTCATCGACGGCCGCGGCTGGCGCTCCGGCGCGCTGGTCGAGCAGCGCGAGATGAACCAGTGGGTCTTCAAGATCACGAAGTACTCGCAGGAACTGCTCGACGCGCTCGACGGTCTCGACCGCTGGCCCGACAAGGTGCGCCTGATGCAGCGCAATTGGATCGGCCGCTCCGAGGGCATGCTGGTCCGCTTCACGCTCGATCCGGCCACCGCGCCGTCGGGCGAGAGCGAGCTGAAGATCTTCACGACGCGGCATGACACGCTGTTCGGCGCCAAGTTCATGGCGATCGCGGCGGATCACCCGCTGGCGACCGCGGCTGCCGCGAAGAATCCGAAACTCGCCGAGTTCATTGCCGAGGCCAAGCGCCACGGCACCGCGCAAGCGGTGATCGACACCGCGGAAAAGCTCGGTTTCGACACCGGCATCAGGGCCGTGCATCCGTTCGACCCGTCGTGGAAGTTGCCGGTCTATGTCGCCAATTTCGTGCTGATGGATTACGGCACCGGCGCCATCTTCGGATGCCCGGCGCACGACCAGCGCGACCTCGACTTCGTCAACAAATACGGCCTCGGCAATACGCCGGTGGTCTGTCCCGAGGGGCAGGACCCAAAGACCTTCGTGATCACCGACGTGGCCTATGACGGCGACGGCCGCATGATCAATTCGCGCTTCCTCGATGGCATGACGATCGAACAGGCCAAGGAAGAAGTCGCCAAACGGCTCGAGGGCACGCCGCTCGGCAACATGCCGGTCGGGGAGCGCAAGGTGAATTTTCGGCTGCGCGACTGGGGCATCTCACGGCAGCGCTATTGGGGCTGCCCGATCCCGGTGATTCACTGCGAGGTCTGCGGCGTCGTCCCGGTGCCGGCCAAAGACCTGCCGGTCGTGCTGCCCGAGGACGTCAGCTTCGACAAACCAGGCAATGCGCTCGATCATCACCCGACCTGGAAGCACATCGCCTGCCCGCAATGCGGCGGCAAGGCGCAGCGCGAAACCGACACCATGGACACCTTTGTCGATTCGTCCTGGTACTTCGCGCGCTTTACCGATCCGTGGAACGATAAGACGCCGACCACGCGCCCGGTCGCCGACCGGATGATGCCGGTTGACCAGTATATCGGCGGTGTCGAGCACGCGATCCTGCATCTTTTGTACAGCCGCTTCTTCACCCGGGCCATGAAGGTGACCGGGCACATCGGGCTGGAGGAGCCGTTCGCCGGCATGTTCACCCAGGGCATGGTGGTACACGAGACTTACAAGAAGCCCGACGGCTCGATTGCGTCGCCGGCGGATGTGAAGATCGTGCCCGACGGCGACAGTCGCCGCGCCACACTGCTCGATACCGGCGAACCGGTCGATATCGGCCCTATCGAGAAGATGTCGAAGTCGAAGCGCAATACCGTCGACCCCGACGACATCATCGCCACCTACGGCGCCGACACCGCGCGCTGGTTCATGCTGTCGGATTCGCCGCCCGATCGCGACGTGATCTGGAGCGACGAGCGGGTTCAGGGCGCCTCCCGGTTCGTGCAGCGGGTGTGGCGGCTGGTCAACGAAGCGGCCGCGATGGCCAAAGCCGCGCCGAAGTCACGGCCGGCGACGTTCGGCGCCGAGGCGCTGGCGATCCGCAAGGCGGCCCATGGCGCGCTGGACAAGGTCTCGACCGGCATCGAAAAGCTGCATTTCAACGTCTGCCTCGCCCACATCCGGGAGTTTTCCAACGCCTTGGCCGACGTGCTGGGGCAGCATGGAACTTCCGCGCCGGATCCGACTCCAGATCTGGCTCCAGATCTGACTTGGGCGGTCCATGAAGCCGCCGTCATTCTCGTTCAACTGATTTCGCCGATGATGCCGCATCTGGCCGAGGAGTGCTGGGGCGTGCTGGGGCAAAAAGGCCTGGTTTCGGAAGCGAATTGGCCCCAAATCGAGCGTGATTTGCTGATTGAAGACACCATGACCCTGCCGGTGCAGGTCAATGGCAAGAAACGGGGCGAAGTGACGGTGCCACGGGCTGCGCAGAATCCGGAAATTGAGGCTGCCGTTTTGGCGCTCGATGCGGTAAAACTTGCCCTGGACGGCAAGCCCGTCCGCAAGGTGATCGTTGTTCCGCAGAGGATCGTGAATGTCGTCGGCTAAATTCCGAATCCTGGCCCGGCTGGTGATGGTGGCCGCATTGGCCGCCCTGACGGCCGGCTGCTTCCAGCCGATGTACGCCGAACGTGCCGACGGCACCCCCGGCCTGCGGGAAAAGCTCGCCGGGGTCGAGGTTCCGCCGCTGAAATACCCCAACGCGTCGCGCGAGGCGCGGCTCGGTGTCGAGATCCGCAATGCGCTGGCGTTCAAGATGTACGGCAACGCCACCGGCATGGCGCCGACCCACCGCCTGGAGATTCGAATCCAGACTACCCGCTCGTCGCTGATCCTCGATCCGACCACCGCGCTGCCTTCCAGCGAGAACTACGGCATCGACGCGCAGTACAGGCTGGTCGAGATCGCCAGCGACAAGCCGGTCATGACCGGCACCACCTTCTCGCGGGTTACCTACGACATGCCCGGCCAGTTCCAGCGTTTCGCCCGCGCCCGCGCGTTCCGCGACGCCGAAGACCGTGCCTCGCAGGAAATCGCCGACAATATCCAGACGCGCCTGGCGTCGTTCTTCTTCGCCGGCTCGTGACCGCACCCCGCGGCGTGTAAAGCCAACTTCAGATCCGGGACGTCAGCGTGGTCGCACTTCGCGGCAAAGAGGTCGATGCCTTCCTCGCCCGGCCGGATTCCGGGCGTCCCATCATTCTGCTCTACGGTCCCGACGCGGGCCTGGTCCGCGAGCGCGCCGATGCGCTGATGGCGTCCGCGGTCGACGACCCCTCCGACCCGTTTTCACTGGTGCGGATGGATGGCGACGACCTCGCCGCCGAGCCGTCGCGCCTGGTCGAAGAAGCCATGACGGTGCCGCTGTTCGGCGG
>JAQGJF010000401.1 GCA_028290765.1 Tardiphaga sp. | reverse complement strand
GAAATGGGGCTCTAGATTCGTTATTTTGACGCGTTTCTTGACGCGAACCGGGTCCATCCCCCGATCAAGTCCGGGGACATGCTTCGCTGGAAAACGTTCTAGTGATTCAGGAATTCCACCAGTTTCGGGATCACCTGGTCCGGCGCTTCTTCCATCAGCCAATGACCACGGCCCTTGACCAGCACACCCTCGACATTGGTCGCCACCATCCTGCCCTGCTCGATCAGGAACGGACCGCCGGCTTTTTCCCCCGACAGCACCAGCATCGGCATGGTCAATCTGGTTTTGGCAAAGCCGGCAAAGTCCTCGGCGTCCTTCGGGAAGTTGCGGAAGACCTCCATTCCGGCCTTCATGTGACCGGGCTGGGCATACTCCCTGGCGTAGAACTTTCGATCCGCCTCGGAGAGCGATTTCGCCGGATCGGCGGCGAAATCGTTCCAGAAGTGCTCGAGATAGGTCCGCTCGCGTCCCGTCACCAGCGCCAGCGGCGTCTTGCCGTAGAAATGGAAGTGCCAGAGATCGCGCAGCAGAAAGACGTTATTCCATTCGCCGACCCCGGGCAGGAACGCCTCCATCAGCACGATCCGGTCGACTTCATTCGGATATTGCGCGGCATAGGCATAGGCGACCATCAGGCCGATGTCGTGGCCGACCAGCCGGATACGGTCGTAGTTGAGGCTCTTCACCAGCGCGTGAATGTCCCGCGCCATCGCCGCCTTGGTGTATCCGTCCGCCGGCGTGGCGGATTGGCCGAAACCGCGCAGGTCCGGCGCGATCACGGTATGCTTGTCGGCCAGTTTTGCGATCAGCGGCAGCCACATGTGGCTCGATTCGGCAAAGCCGTGCAGCAGCACGACGGGATCGCCCTTGCCGGCGATCAGATAATGCAGCCTGACGCCGTTGACCTCGGCGAATTTGCTCTGTGGCGCCTGCGCCAGCGCATTGCCGGGGGAAAGCAAGCTGATCGACGCCGCCATCAGGGCAACCGAAGCCCAGACGCGAAACGTCTTCATCACGGATTGCATCCGTTATTCCTTCTTATGAAAAGCTGATTTTAGATAGTTCAGTAATAGCGCGGGATCGGACCGTTGTGCGGTGTCATGCGATCGGACAGGTCGAATAGCACTTCATCGACGTAACACCATCCCCAACCTTCGGACGGATCATAGCCCTCGATGATCGGATGCGCGGTGGCGTGAAAATGGGCGGTCGCGTGCTTGTTGGGCGAATCGTCGCAGCAGCCGACATGGCCGCAGGTCCGGCACAGCCGCAGATGCAGCCACACGCTGCCGGTCTTGAGGCATTCCTCGCAACCGAGCGCGCTCGGCGTGACATCACGGATGCCGGCGAGATGGTTGCAGTGCTTGGCCATGCGGGACTCCTGCTTGTAGAACGCTTTAGTTTGAAGCTCACCCTCATATAACCGCCGTCATTCCGGGATGCGCCCCTTGGCGCAGGCCCGGAATCCATAATCCCCGCGGTGGTTATGGATTCCGGGCTCGCGCAAGAGCGCGCCCCGGAATGACGAACGTTGGGTTTGCGGATCGGTCACACCTCTTTCGTGTCGTAGAACACGACATCCGCGCCACCGGTGGCAAAATTCGGCAAATCCCCCACCGCGGCCTGACCTTCCGGACTGCCGAAGGCGGCCTGGATCGCGGCCGTGTTGTCGAAGCTCAGCGTCGCGATCAAATGCACGCCCGACGGACCGGCGGGCGATGCCACCGGGCCCTGGCTGATCTGATATTTGCGCACGCCCGGGAGCTTCTTCGCCAGCGGGATATGCGTATCGGCATAATGTTTTTCGAAAGCCGCGGGATCTTTCGGCGTCTTGTAGATCACGACGAGTTGGGCCATGCGCTCCTCCGGTTTTTATCCTGCAACGGCAGGTGGGCGCATCTTAGAGCATGATCCCGAAAAGGGGACACCGGTTTTCGGACAAGCTCATGCTCAAACAATAAGTCAGAGCGCCGGTTTCGCGCTGTCGCCGAGAAATCCGTGCAGCGCCGCCACCACCTGCGCGCCCTCGCCGATCGCCCCGCCGACGCGCTTGACCGAACCGCAGCGCACGTCGCCGACCGCGAACACGCCGGGCACCGAGGTCTCCAGCAACTGCGCCTCGCGGCCATCGGACGATGCGCCGGTGACGACGAATCCGCCGCGGTCCACCACGACGCCACAGCCATCGAGCCAGCCGGTGGCGGGATCGGCGCCGACGAACAGGAACATATTGCGGATGTCGAGCGCGGTCTTTTCGGCGGAGAGGCGGCTGCGCAACCACACCCGCTCGAGAGACGCATTCTCCTTGCCTTCCAGCGCGACGATTTCGGTATTGAACACCAGCTCGATATTCGGCGTCGCCTCGATGCGCTCGATCAGATAGCGCGACATGCTGGCGCCAAGGCCGCCACCGCGGATCACCATGTAGATCTTGCTGGCATGGCCCGACAGAAAGACGGCGGCCTGCCCCGCGGAATTTCCGCCGCCGACCAGGATGATCTCCTGCTCCTTGCACAGCCGCGCCTCGATCGGCGACGCCCAGTACCAGACCCCGCGGCCTTCGAAATCGGCAAGCTTGTCGATCTGTGGCCGCCGGTAGCGTGCGCCGCTGGCCACCACCACGGATTTGGCGCGCAACAGATCGCCGCAGTCGAGCGCCAGCCCGAAGGCGCCATCGGTGCGCGCGCAATCCAGCGACATCACCTGGCGCGGGATCATCATTTCGGCGCCGAATTTCTGGGCCTGGTTGAAGGCGCGCGCGGTCAATGCCAGGCCCGATATGCCGGTCGGGAAACCCAGATAATTCTCGATCCGCGCGCTGGCGCCGGCCTGGCCGCCGAACGATCGCGCATCCAGCACCGCCACCGAGAGGCCTTCGGAGGCCGCGTAGACCGCGGTGGACAGGCCGGCCGGACCGCTGCCGACGACGGCCACGTCATAGAGCTTGTCCATGGCGATGCCGCCGATCATGCCTATCGCCCGCGCCAGTTCGGACTCGCCCGGGTTGCGCAGCACGCGGCCGTCGACGGTGACCACCAATGGCAGATCCTGCGGCGACGGCGTGTAGCGCGCGATCAGATCGGCGGCGTCCTCGGACGCCGGATCGAGCAGATGGTGCGGACAACCGTTGCGGGTGAGAAAACCCTGCAACCGGATCAGGTTCGCCGAATTCGGCGGGCCGATCAGGACCGGCCCGCCGACGCCGCCCTGGATCAGATGGACACGGCGCAGGATCAAGGCGCGCATGATGCGCTCGCCGAGGTCGGCTTCCGCGACCAAGAGCGCGCGCAACCGATCCGGCGGGATCAGCAGGGTTTCGACATCGCCTTCGGCGTGGCCGTCGACCAGCGCGACCCGGCCCGAGAGCTGGCCGATCTCGGCCAGGAATTGACCGGGACCCTGATCGATCACCGGGGTGATATGGCCGAGGCCGTCGCGCTGGGTAATGGCGACGTGGCCGGACAGGATGACGAACATCCCCGGACCCGGCTTGCCGGTCTCGAACAGCATCTCGCCGTCATTATAATGACGGACCTCGCCGAACCGGCGCATGCGCCCGATTTCCGCTGGCGTCAGCTCGGGAAATGTCTGCTCGTGGCGCGGATACATCGCCGATGGTGACACGCCTGCGGCGGCACTGCTGCTCAGGACCGTGGAATCTGACGCCATTGTCTGCTCACCCTTGAATCAACTTCAGTTATTTACGTGGTTTCGTCCCGCCCCGGATCGATGGCGGGGGCGGAATTGGTTTCCGCGGAATCCGGACCGGTCGCGTCGGATTGCCCCGCAACCTGGCCGGTCCGGCCCCGGGACTGCGACTTTCGCCGCTTCAGGTTTTCACGCAACGCGTCGCGTAACCGGTTCTGGCGGGCCATGCTGCGATCGTTCGGGCGTCCATTTGGCTCGTCGGTCATGGCGTGCTTTGCTTGAACGGTTCGGGATCATGCTCGTGGAGAAGCGATGATGACGGGAAGATATGTATTGGCGCCGCTGCCGCAACAAACTCTTGCCGGCTGGCACCGCTTCGTCGAGACCGGCAACGCCGATGTGCTGGCGCCGCTGCTTGCCGACGACGTGGTGTTTCGCTCGCCGTTCGTCAGACGCCGTTTCCCGGCCGTGCCGCGACTCTGCTGGTCCTGACCACGGTGGTGCAGATTTTCGAGAATTTTCGCTATCACCGCACGTTTGTCGCGGGTCCCCATGACGCCGGCCTCGAATTCAGCGCCAATATCGGCAAATGGCAGCTCAAGGGCATCGACCTCATCCAGTTCAATGCGGGCGGCGAAATGACCGAATTCGAGGTCATGATCCGGCCGATCAAGGCGCTGCAGGCGCTGGGCGAGGAGATGGGGAACCGAATCGGGCCGCAATTGGCCCAATTGAAGCAGCCCGCGGCGGCCGCGCGTTAACGGGGCCGTCACTGATGGCCTTTATGACGGCTCCCGCGCTTGCGCGACCGGTGGCCTTGTGGCAAGGATCGGCCGCGTTGCGGAGCCTTTGAGAGGCTGATTCCCGCGTCGTGGCATGCTGCCGTAGCTCAGTGGTAGAGCACTCCATTGGTAATGGAGAGGTCGACAGTTCAATCCTGTCTGGCAGCACCA
>JAQGJF010000399.1 GCA_028290765.1 Tardiphaga sp. | reverse complement strand
GGAAAGGATGGCTGGCGATCTGCGCCGTCGTGAGCGTCCCGGCGAGGCCGAGGGCGCCGCGATGCGAGGGATCGCCGATGGTGGCGGAAAAGGTGGCGTAGCCGTCAAAGGCCTCGAACAGCGCGGCCAGGATCAGCACCACGCGCAGCCCGATCAGCCGCGTAGCAGCCGGCGGAGGGGCGGGTATGGCGCCGCTATTGTCGATCGACATCGCGGTATTCATTCCTCGGACCCCTGGATGGTTGAAAAGCGTTCGCATGGCGGTTTTCAAGCCGGATGTGGTGTCGGCGCGAACCCTCCCTTGGTGCCGTGATGGCCCGGGAAGGTTCAAATGCCGGCAGACGGCTCACTCCATCTTCGCGCCCGACATTTTCACGGCTTCCTCCGCCTTGGCGGCCTCCGTCGTCAGAAACGCCTGCATCTCGGCCGAGGTCGAGCCGACCAGTTCAATTCCCAGTCCGCCCAGCCGCTGCTGTACGGCGGGGCGCTTCAGGGCGTCCGCGAACGCCTTGCTCCATTTGGTGACGATGTCCCGCGGCGTTTCCTTGCGGGCGATGGCCCCGAACCATGATTTGGAGGTGAAGTCCTTGACGCCGAGCTCGTCGAGCGTCGGCAGATCGGGCATCGATGGCAGCCGGGTTTCATTGGCCACCGCGATCGGGCGCAGCGTGCCGCCCTTGAGCTGTTCGGCGACGTTTTGCAGATCGCCCAGCATGGCGTCGACGTGGCCGGCGACCAGGTCGTTCATCGCCGGCGCGCTGCCCTTGTAGGGGATGTGGGTGACATCGATGCCGAGTTTTCGTTTCAGCACCTCGAATCCGAGATGGTTCGACGATCCGCTGCCGAACGAAGCGAACGTCGCCTTGCCGCCCTGCGCCTTGGCCCAGGCGATGAATTCGGCCAGCGTGCGGGCCGGCACCTTCGGATTGACGACGAGAATGTGCGGGCTGACCGCGAACAGCGAGACCGCGGTGAAATCGCGGTCCCACTGGTAGGGCGCCTGCGGCATGATCATGGGGGATACCAGAAAGCTGTTCGACGCGGCGACCAGCGTGTAGCCGTCGGCGGCCGCGGATAATGCGGCGAGGGTGGCGATGGTGGTGCCGCCGCCGGGCCGGTTCTCGATCACCACGGTCGACTTCCATTCCGTGGCGATGATATCGGCCAGCGCCCGCGTGATCAGGTCGGTGCCGCCGCCGGGTGCGAACGGCACCAGAATGCGCACCGGCCGGGTCGGATAGGTTTCGGCGGCGGCGGTCGGAAGGCAGGGTGCAGCCGCGAGAAAAGCGATCGCGCTCAGCCACGACAATAGACGGATGGTCCGCATGGGTTTCCTCTTGTTCTTCTCTTGTTTTTTTGGCGCATGAGCTGGGGTGTCAGGCGGTGCGGGATCATGCCGGAAATCGGATCGGCCCGCAAAGCGGTCGTCCCATCGTCTCATCGGGATCATGACGGGTCGTCGCCAATGTCCACGACTGATGCTATCGTCCCACCCAACGATCCTGGCATGAAACGGGGCGAGAAAAATGAACGGCGGCGTTTCAATGACGAATGACCGATGGGCGTTCGGTGATCTCAACGCCCTTCGGTTTTTCGGCGTCATGGTGTTGGCTCTGGTCGCAACCGCGCCGGCTCGCGCCCAGTCGATAACCACGCTCGACGGCGAGGCGATCTATCGCGAGCGTTGCGTCGGGTGTCACGAAGCCGGCGCCACCCGCGCGCCGGACCTCGCGACGCTACGGCAGATGTCGCCCGATAGGGTTTTGACCGCGCTCCGATCCGGCAGCATGAGCACGCAAAGCGAGGGGCTTTCGGCCGGGCAGCTCGACAGTCTGAGCCGCTTCGTGGCCGGTGCGGCACCGGTTCAGGCAACTGCGTTGCCGAACGGCGCTTGCGCGGAAACATCCGCACCGCTGGCGGATGCGCTGGCGCGGCCGCACTGGAATGGCTGGGGCGTGGACCTGTCGCAGCATCGTTTCCAGCCGGTGGCGATGGCGCGACTCGGCGCGCAGGATGTGCCGCGTCTCAAACTGAAATGGGCGTTCGCCTTTCCCGGCGCCACCCGTGCGCAAGCCCAGCCGACCATCATGGGCGGCGCACTGTTTGTCGGCAGCCAGACCGGCAAGGTCTATGCGCTCGACGCCGACACCGGCTGCACCTATTGGACGTTCGACGCGGGGACCGGCGTTCGCGCGGCCATCACCATCGGTGCGAGCGGACAGGGCTGGTCGGCCTATTTCGGCGACCAGCGCGGCAATGCGTTCGCGCTAGATGCAGTGACGGGTCAGCTGCGCTGGAAGACCCACATCGACGCCCACCGCGCCGCCATGGTCACCGGCGCGCCCGCGCTCGCGGGCGGCGTGCTCTATGTGCCGGTTTCCTCCTTCGAAGAAGTGACCGGCGCCAGTCCTCGCTACGAGTGCTGCAGCTTTCGCGGCAGCCTCGTGGCGCTCGACGCCGAGAGCGGCAAGGTGTCGTGGCAGAGCTACACGATCCATGAGCCGGCGGCGCCGGTCCGCAAGAATGCGCTGGACGTTCAGCTCTGGGGCCCGTCGGGCGCTCCGATCTGGTCGTCGCCGACGATCGATCCCGAGCATCACATGATCTATGCGACCACTGGCGACAGCTATTCGGATCCGGCGGCAGACACCTCGGATGCGTTTATGGCGTTTCGCATGGAGACCGGAGAACTCGCCTGGTCGCGCCAGATGACACAAGGCGATGCCTATACCGTCGCCTGCGTCGGTCCCGACCGCACCAACTGTCCGCAGGCGAAAGGCCCGGATCTGGATTTCGGTTCGTCG
>JAQGJF010000393.1 GCA_028290765.1 Tardiphaga sp. | reverse complement strand
GGCAAACCATTGTCCGCCGACTTGCTTTAGCGTAAGAGGAGAGTGTCTCCGTTTAAATACGGAGACACTCTCCGTTTATCAAGGGGTATTTTTCGACGTGGTCGATGAGGGTGAACCCGCTGCTGTCCGCAAGTCGAGAGCCGATGCGCAGCGCAACCGCATCCGCTTGCTCGAAACGGCGAAGGCCGCCTTCGCTGAGAAGGGATCTGGGGCCAGCCTCAATGAGATCGCGCGGACCGCTGGTGTAGGGGCCGGGACTCTTTACCGTCATTTTCCGACCCGCGACGCGCTGATCGAGGCGGTCTACCGTAACGAGACGGAACAGCTTGTTGCAGCCGCCACCCGCCTCGCCGAGACGCATCCTCCGATGACGGCCCTGCGCGAATGGTTGCTGTTGTTCGTGGACTATATGGCCACCAAGCACGGAATGTACGAGGCGCTAAATTCGATCGCCGGTGGCACGTCCGATCTGTACTCAGCGTCCACGGCGCAGGTGAAGCAGGCAATTGCAAAGCTGCTCGATCGTGCGGTCGCGAGCGGCGACATCCGTCTGGATCTCGACCCGCTCGACCTGCTGCGCGCACTGGCCGGCGTTGCGAACATAAGTTCGGGACCGGATGGTAAGCAGGCCGCCAAGCGTATGGTCGACATCCTGATCGCGGGCATCCGGGCACGGACGTCAGTCGTTTCAGCGCCTTCGATCGACAGCTGAACTCCTCTTCCACCGAGACTACGGTCAGAGAAGCAGGAGCTTACGCTGCCTCCAAAGCTTTTTCGCGCTGCTGCGCCGCGGTGCGATCGCTGCCAGATTGAGCATGCGATCCGCCAATTTGGACGCCGACCTCTTCTTGCAGAAGGACAGCCGCGGTGCCCGACGAATATCCTCCGGTGACAAATCATCCTGTGTTCTTCATCGCACTAACGACGATGTCGAACGCAACCGAATGGACCGCCTAACAGATCGGCTTCCGTTCTACGCAGTGACCCTAGGAACGGCGCGTTCCGCCAATCGCAAGAATCGGGCGTTGCGGGCCCCCGCTTTGGTGCCGGCGCCCCGCGAGATCGCAAAAGCCTAGCGGACGTTGGCGAGCCGCATGTCGAGATAGCCGGTGACCGATTCCATCAGCGGCTGCAGCTTGCCGTCGAAGAAATGATTGGCGCCCGGAATGATGTGCTGATCGATCACGATGCCTTTTTGGGTCTTCAGCTTCTCGACCAGCGTGTTGACGTCCTTCGGCGGCACCACCGCGTCCTTTTCGCCGTGCACGATCAGGCCCGACGAGGGGCAGGGCGCCAGGAACGAGAAGTCGTAAAGATTGGCCGGCGGGGCGATCGAGATGAAACCTTCGACCTCGGGGCGGCGCATCAGAAGCTGCATGCCGATCCAGGCGCCGAACGAGAAGCCGGCGACCCAGCAGGCGCGCGCTTCCGGATTGATGGTCTGCGCCCAGTCGAGCGCGGAGGCCGCATCCGACAATTCGCCGGTGCCGTGATCGAACGAACCCTGGCTGCGGCCGACGCCGCGAAAGTTGAAGCGCAGCACGGAAAATCCGCGGTGCACGAAGGCATAGTAGCACTGGTAGATGATCTGGTGGTTCATGGTGCCGGAGAACTGCGGATGCGGGTGCAGCACCATCGCAATCGGCGCATTCTTCTGCTTCGCCGGATGATAACGGCCTTCGAGGCGGCCGGCGGGACCGGTGAAAATAACTTCAGGCATCAGTGATCCTTGGCGAAATCAACCGACTTTGGGCAGGCCTTTGCGCGGATGACGCCATGCCAGTCAAAGGGGTGATCGGGCGGCGTCGGCCATGAGCGGACGGAGCCGGGTGAACATGAGGTCGCGTTCTACCATGAGGCAAGGGGCGAAAAGCAAGCATCTTGAGCATCCGGTAACCCGTCTAAAACGGCAAAGGCCGCATTGCGGCGGGCGCTTTTGAGGCCCAGTTGCGATAGATTGGAATGTGGCGGCGAGGCGTTCCGGTCCTATCGGACCCGATCCACGCCGAAACAATGAAGGTATCATAATACGTGACGCGTGACCGGATTTATCTCGACTGGAATGCGACCACCCCACTGCGCCGCGAGGCCCGGGAGACGATGGCCGCGGCATTCGACCTGTGTGGCAACCCGTCCTCGGTCCATGCCGAGGGCCGCCAGGCCCGCAGGCTTATCGAGGACGCCCGGGCAGCGGTTGCGGGCGCCGTAGGCGCCGATGTCCGGAACGTCGTCTTCACCTCGGGTGGAACCGAGGCCAACGCGCTGGCGCTGACGCCGGGCCTGCGCCGGGGCACCGGCCTGCCGGCCGAACGGCTGGTTGTTTCCGCCATCGAGCACGCCTCGGTCTTGACGGGCGGTCGTTACACCGCCGACCGGATCGAGATGTTGGCCGTTACCTGCTCCGGCGTGGTCGATCCGGATCGACTGCCCGCCCTGCTGGCCGCAGGGCCGCCGGCGCTGGTGTCGGTGATGCTGGCCAACAACGAAACCGGAGCTCTCCAGCCAATCGCCGAGATCGCCGACATCGTTCACGGCGCCGGCGGCCTGCTACATGTCGATGCGATCCAGGCGTTCGGAAAAATACCCTTCGATATCAGAGCGGTGAAGGCCGATCTTATTTCGGTTTCTGCGCACAAGCTGGGTGGCCCTAAAGGGGTCGGCGCGTTGATCCTGGCGGACGGTGTTTCCGGACCTGACGCGCTGCTGCGTGGCGGCGGGCAGGAACAGGGCCGGCGCGCCGGAACCGAAAATTTGATGGGAATCGCCGGTTTTGGGGCCGCGGTGAAGGGGGCGATGGCATCCCTCGGGGATGACATGAACAGGGTCGAACAACTGCGGAACCGGCTGGAAACCGGCCTGCGGCAGACCCGTCATCTCCAGGTGTTCTCCGATCAGGTGCCGCGGCTGCCCAATACGACGCTGTTTTCGGCCCCCGGGCTCCGGGCGGAGACCGCCGTGATCGGATTCGACCTCGAAGGCGTGGCGGTGTCGTCGGGTTCCGCGTGCTCGTCGGGCAAGGTACAGCCCTCGCATGTGCTTGAAGCGATGGGATTTGGCCCGGATCTGGCCAAGGGAGCCGTGCGTCTCAGTCTCGGCTGGTCAACCACCGCGGAAGAGGTCGATATCGCTCTTGAGGCTTGGCGAAAGCTCGCCGGTACACTACTTAAACATAGCGACGAAACAGTGCTTGAACGGTTCTAAAGCAGGTGATTTCATCGCGGGAACATCGTAAGCACTCGATCTAGAGCACTGGAATTGATCCACCGCGGTCCTTGAAACCGCGAGCGGAGGATAAAATGGCTGCCGTCCAAGAGACCGTCGATCGGGTTCGCCAGATCGACGTCGATCAGTATCGATATGGGTTCGAGACGCTTATCGAGTCCGACAAGGCCCCGAAGGGGCTATCGGAAGATACCGTCCGCTTCATTTCCGCCAAGAAGAACGAGCCGGCCTGGATGCTGGAATGGCGGCTGGAAGCCTATCGGCGCTGGCTGACCATGACCGAGCCGACATGGGCGCGGGTCGACTATCCCAAGATCGACTACCAGGATCTCTATTACTATTCCGCGCCGAAGAAGAAGGAATTGGCTTCGCTCGACGAGGTCGATCCGGAGATTCTGAAGACCTACGAGAAACTCGGCATTCCGCTGCGCGAAGTGGAAATGCTGGAGGGCGTAGTGCGGCCGGAAGGCGAGCGGCGCATCGCGGTCGACGCGGTGTTCGATTCGGTCTCGGTGGCCACCACTTTCCAGAAGGAGCTGAAGCAGGCCGGCGTCATCTTCATGCCGATCTCGGAATCGATCCGCGAACATCCCGAACTGGTGAAGAAATATCTCGGCACGGTGGTGCCGACCTCGGACAATTACTTTGCGACGCTGAATTCGGCGGTGTTCTCCGACGGCTCATTCGTCTACGTGCCGCCGGGCGTGCGCTGCCCGATGGAGCTGTCGACCTATTTCCGCATCAACGAGCGCAACACCGGCCAGTTCGAGCGCACCCTGATCATCGCCGACAAGGGCGCCTATGTCAGCTATCTCGAAGGCTGCACCGCGCCGCAGCGCGACGAGAATCAGTTGCACGCCGCGGTGGTCGAACTGGTCACGCTCGATGACGCCGAGATCAAATATTCGACGGTGCAGAACTGGTACCCCGGCAATTCCGAAGGCAAGGGTGGCATCTACAATTTCGTTACCAAGCGTGGCGATTGCCGCGGCAATAATTCGAAGATTTCCTGGACCCAGGTCGAGACCGGCTCGGCGATCACCTGGAAGTATCCGAGCTGCATCCTGCGCGGCGACAATTCGCGCGGCGAGTTTTACTCGATCGCGATCTCGAACGGCCACCAGCAGGTCGATTCCGGCACCAAGATGATCCACCTCGGCAAGAACACCACGAGCCGGATCATCTCCAAGGGCATCGCTGCGGGCGTCTCGCAAAACACCTATCGCGGCCTCGTCACCGCGCATCGCAAGGCCACCGGCGCCCGCAACTTCACCGCCTGCGACTCGCTCCTGATCGGCGACAAATGCGGCGCGCATACCGTGCCCTATATCGAGGCGAAAAACTCCTCGGCGCTGTTCGAGCACGAGGCCACCACGTCGAAGATCTCCGAGGACGTGCTGTTCTATTGCGTGCAGCGCGGGCTCAGCCAGGAAGAAGCCGTCGGTCTCGTGGTCAACGGTTTTGTGAAGGACGTGTTGCAGCAATTGCCGATGGAATTTGCGGTCGAGGCGCAGAAGCTGATCTCGATCTCGCTTGAAGGAAGTGTTGGATGACCGCGTTACTCGAAGTCAAAAACCTGCAGGTTCGTGTCGAGGAGCGAGAAATCCTCCACGGGCTGTCGCTGACCGTAAACAAGGGCGAAGTCCACGCCATCATGGGGCCGAACGGCTCCGGCAAGTCGACCTTGAGCCACGTCATCGCCGGCAAGCCGGGCTATGAAGTGACCCGCGGCGAAATCCTGTTCAAGGGCGAAGACCTGCTGGAGATGGCGCCGGACGAGCGCGCCGCCAAGGGCGTGTTCCTGGCGTTCCAGTATCCGGTAGAAATTCCCGGCGTTGCCACCATGACGTTCCTGCGCACGGCGCTGAACGCACAGCGCAAGGCACGCGGCGAAAGCGAATTCTCGACGCCTGACTTTCTCAAGAAGGTGCGCGCGGTCGCGGCCTCCCTGAACATTCCACAGGACATGCTGCGCCGTGGCGTCAATGTCGGGTTCTCCGGCGGCGAGAAGAAGCGCAACGAAGTGTTGCAGATGGCGCTGTTCGAGCCAAGCCTGTGCATTCTCGACGAGATGGACTCCGGCCTCGATATCGACGCGCTGCGGGTGGCCGCCGACGGCGTCAACGCACTGCGCACTTCCGACCGCGCCATGGTGGTGATCACCCACTATCAGCGACTCCTGAACTACATCGTGCCGGACTTCGTGCATGTGATGTCGAAGGGCAAGGTCGTCAAAAGCGGCGGCAAGGAACTGGCGCTGGAGCTCGAGGCTTCCGGTTACGCGCAGTTCGAGGACGTGGCGGCCTGAACGGCGCCCAAACGGATTTTGTGATGAACGTTGCATTGGCGAAAACGGATGGCGGTCGGGCGTTGAGCGAGACGTTCGCCTTGGCACGCCCGCGGCTGCCGGGGGCAGGGAAGGTCGCCGACACGCGCCGGCAGGCTTTCGAGGCCTATGAGCGCATCGGCCTGCCGCATCGGCGGATCGAGGACTGGAAATATACCGACCTGCGCGTGCTGATGCGCGAGGTGCTGCCGCTGGCGGCGGCGCCCGACGCGGCGGCCTTGGCCCGCGCCGGTGCGGCCTTGAAGCTGCATGCCATCGACGGCGTGCGCAAGCTGGTGGTGGTCGACGGCGTGTTCGCGCCAAAACTCTCCGACCTTCCGAAGCTGGAAAAGGGTCTCGGCATCCGCACCCTGCGCGAGGTGCTGGAAGCCGGGGACGCCGCGCTGCATGAGCAGCTGTTTTCGCTCGATACGTCGAATGCCATGGTGGCGCTCAACAGCGCGATGATGACCGATGGGCTGGTGATCGAGGTCGCCGACGGCGCCGTGCTGACGCAGCCGCTGCATATCGTTCATATCGCCAGCGGCAGCGCCCCGGCGGCGATGTTCACGCGTTCGCTGCTCAAGGTCGGCAAGGCCGCCGGCGCCACGCTGGTGGAGAGCTTTATCGCCGCCGATGGCGCCAAGCTCTATCAGGCGCATGATTCCCTGGTCGTCTCGATCGGCGACGGCGCGCGGCTCGATCATATCCGCTTGATCGAA
>JAQGJF010000326.1 GCA_028290765.1 Tardiphaga sp. | reverse complement strand
AGTCGATCCGTGGGCCGATCACGGATCTGGTGGCGACGCTGCTGTCGGGCTGGGCCAGCTACGGCGCTGGCGACACCAAGGCGGCGGTCGCCAATATCGACAAACTGACCGGTCCGGAATGGTATCCGATCTTCAAGGACCTGCATTCCGGCATGATCCTCGAACTCGCCGACAGGCAGAAGGATGCCGGCGCGCGCCTGGAGCGGGCCTTCAAGCTCGACGATTCGGCGCTGCGGGTGGTCGATGCCTATGCGCGCTGGACCTCGCGCAACAAGGATCCGGCGGCCGCGCTGGCGATCTATGAGGCGTTCGACAAGAAGCTCGCCCGCCATCCGCTGGTGCTGGACGGGATTCGCGAGACCAAAGCCGGCAAGAAGCTGTCGCCGCTGGTCGACACGCCGCAGGCCGGCGCCGCCGAGGCGCTTTACGGCATCGGCGCCTCGTTGACCCGCCAAGGCGGCGAGGACCTGGCGCTGGTTTACCTGCAGCTCTCGCTCTATCTCGCGCCTAATCATTCGCTGGCACTACTGTCGCTGGCCAACCTTTATGAATCGGTGAAGAAACCGGCGATGGCGATCAAGGTCTATGAGCGCGTGCCGGCGAATTCGCCGCTCAAGCGCAACGCGCAGATCCAGCTCGCCACCGATCTCGACGCCGCCGACCGCAGCGACGAGGCGATCAAGATCCTCAAGGGCGTGACCGCGGAAGATCCCAAGGATCTCGAAGCCATCATGGCGCTCGGCAATATCGAGCGCGGCCGCAAGAAGTTCGCCGATTGCGCGCAGACCTATACCCAGGGCATCGACGCCCTGACCGCGCCGGGCGACAAGGGCAACTGGGTCTATTATTACTTCCGCGGTATCTGCGAGGAGCGCTCCAAGCAGTGGAGCAAGGCCGAAGTCGACATGCGCAAGGCGCTCGACATGCAGCCCGAGCAGCCGCATGTGCTGAACTATCTCGGCTATTCCTGGATCGACCAGGGCATCAATCTCGACGACGCCATGAAGATGATCAAGCGCGCCGTCGACCAGCGTCCGGACGACGGCTATATCGTCGACTCGCTCGGCTGGGCCTATTTCCGCATCGGCAGTTTCGAAGAAGCGGTGAAGACGCTCGAGCGGGCCATCGACCTCAAGCCGGAAGACCCGACCATCAACGATCACCTCGGCGACGCCTATTGGCGCGTCGGCCGTACGCTGGAAGCCAAATTCCAGTGGGCGCATGCGCGCGACCTGAAGCCGGAGCCGGAAGAATTGCCGAAGATCGAAGCCAAGATCGAGAACGGCCTGCCGGAAGACGCATCTTCCTCGGCGGCCTCTGCCGACAAGAAAAAAGAAGACGGTAAGGGCGGCTGAGGCGGTTGATCGAGGGGGCTGTTTCGCCGATGCCGGCGCTGATCGAGGACGCGTGTGCCAAAGTCAACCTGACGCTTCGGGTGGTCGGTCGGCGCGTTGATGGCTATCACGACCTCGAAAGTGTGGTCGCATTCGCCGATTGCGCCGATCGCCTGACCCTCAAAAGCGGATCGGCCCTGACGCTGGCGGCGAGCGGGCCCCGCGCGCAGGAATGCGGCGAGACCGCGGATAACCTCGTGATCAAGGCGGCGCGGCTGCTGGGTGAGCGCGTCGCAGGCCTCAAGCTCGGTGAATTCACGCTCGACAAGCAGCTGCCGGTCGCCGCCGGCATCGGCGGCGGTTCGGCGGATGCCGCCGCGGCGCTGCGGCTGTTGGCGCGGTCGAACGAACTTGCGATCGACGATGCCAGGGTGATCGAAGCGGCACGGCTGACCGGCGCGGATGTCCCGGTGTGCCTGTCGTCACGCGCCTGCGTCATGACTGGCGTCGGCGAAACGCTGCTGCCGCTGGACTTGCCGAAAATGCCCTGCGTGCTGGTCAATCCCCGCGTGCCGGTCGTCACCAGCGAAGTGTTCACGGCGCTGGGCCTGCGCCACGGCGAGATGCTGGTCGGCGCCACCGATGTGATCCGGGCGGTGGCCTGGCCGGAAGCTGGCGCCTCGTTCGACGACTGGATCGCGATGCTGACCGAGGGCAGCAACGATCTCGAAGCCCCGGCGATGCGCATTCAGCCGGTCATCGACGAGGTGCTGTCGGCGCTTCGTGGCACGCCGGGCGTGCGGTTGGCGCGAATGTCGGGATCGGGCGCCACCTGTTTTGCGATCTTCGACGATGGCGAAGTCGCCCAGCGCGCGGCGCAAGCGCTGCGGGTCGATCATCCGCTGTGGTGGGTACACGCCGGAACGCTGGGGTAGCGAAAGTCTCGAGGCGAGGAATCGTAGGATGGGTTGAGCTCTTCGCGAAACCCATCACCCCTCGCAAATGAAGAGATGGGTTTCGCAAGCGCTCATCCTACGCGTTTGCATATCGCATCAATGCGACCGTGCCAGGCAGAACGCCACCACCTGCTCCAGCGCGGTTTTCATCGGCGAGGACGGAAACAGCGCCAGCGCGTCGACGGCCATGGCGCCGTAATGCTGGGCGCGGTTGATGGTGTCTTCGAGCGCGCGATGCTTGGTCATGAGGCCGGTCGCATGGTCGAGGTCGCCGTCGCCGATCTCGCCGCGCTCCAGCGCGCGGACCCAGAAGGCGCGCTCGGCGTCGTTGCCGCGGCGGAACGCCAGCACCACCGGCAGCGTGATCTTGCCCTCGCGAAAATCGTCGCCGACATTCTTGCCGAGTTTCGCGGCCTTGCCGCCATAGTCGAGCACGTCGTCCACCAGTTGGAAGGCGATGCCGAGATTCATGCCGACCGAGCGGCAGGCGGTCTGCTCGGCCTTCGGACGGTTGGCGATCACCGGCCCGACTTCACAGGCCGCGGCAAACAATTCGGCGGTCTTGCCGCGGATCACCGCGAGATACTCGTCTTCCGTGGTCGCGGTGTTCTTCGCCGCCGCCAGCTGCATTACCTCGCCTTCGGCGATGGTCGCGGCAGCCGATGAGAGGATGTCGAGCGCGCGCAATGATCCGACCTCGACCATCATCCGGAACGCCTGGCCGAGCAGGAAGTCGCCGACCAGCACGCTGGCCTCGTTGCCCCACAGCATCCGCGCGGACAATTTGCCGCGCCGCAATTCGCTTTCGTCGACCACGTCGTCATGCAGCAAGGTGGCGGTATGCATGAACTCGACCGAGGCCGCGAGCTTGATATGGCCTTCGCCGGAATAGCCGGTGAGGTTGGCCATCGCCAACGTCAGCATCGGACGCAGCCGTTTACCGCCTGAGGAAATCAGGTGGTTGGCCACCTCGGGGATCATGGTGACTTCCGAACCGGTCCGCGACAGGATCGTCGAATTGACGCGGTCCATATCGGCCGCGACAAGGCCGACCAGTTGATCTATCGATGCGGTGGAGTGGCTCTCGAAGGGAACAATAACCGCCACGCTCGGGTCTCCAGATGGGATGAGCGCTTCCAATCCTGTGGAATCCGGCTGACACCGGGATAACGCTCTGTTTCAATAGGTTAGCGCGAATTCGCGTTGAAATCAGCGGTCACATTCGTGGCAAATCGCGACACTCCTTGCGGTAGACAATAGAAAGTGCCGGGTGGCGCGGCAAGGGCAACAGGCGCTTCACCGGACCGTGAAGCAGGGACCGTCGAGGAGAGACCGGGTGCGTGAATTGGTGCGGACCAACGATGTGGTGCTGGTTTCGGCGATCGGAGCCCTGCTGGACGGCGCCCATATCGATCATCTGGTGCTGGACCAGAACATGAGCATCCTCGAGGGCTCGGTCGGGGTCATTCCCCGCCGCATTCTGGTCCACGAAGACGACAACCACGCCGCGCGCCGGGTCCTCACCGACGCCGGGCTCGCCCATGAACTGCGGGCCGATGACTGAGCGGCCCGACGAATTTTCTGGCGATTTCACCGAAGACGCGTTTCTCGGCGGGCAACTGCGCTTGCGTCAGCCGAAGTCCGGGCACCGCGCCGGGCACGATGCGATGTTGCTGGCCGCGGCGACATCGGCGCAGCCGGGCGACCGGGTGGTGGATTTCGGCGCCGGCGTCGGCGCCGCCGGTCTCGCGGTAGCCCGACGCGTTGCCGGAATAGAGCTCGTGCTGGTCGAAATCGACCCGCGGCTGGCGGAGCTTGCGCGCGAAAATGCCGCCTCGAACGGACTGCCGGCCAACATCGTCGTGCTCGATGTCGCGTCGTCCGCGGAGGATTTCGCCGGCGCCGGGCTGCCGCCGGACAGCGCCGATGCGGTGCTGATGAATCCGCCGTTCAACGATCCGGCACGGCATCGGTCGTCGCCGGACAAAGCCCGGAAGATCGCTCATGTGGCCACGGATACGACGCTCGAGTGCTGGATTCACGCGGCTCGGCGGACGTTGAAATCCGGTGGCGTGCTGACCCTGATCTGGCGGGCCGATGCGCTGGGCGAGATTCTCGCGGCGCTGGATCGTGGCTTTGGAAGTCTGGGGATTCTGCCGGTCCACGGCGACGCCGCGGCGCCCGCGATCCGGGTGCTGGTCCGTGCCATCAAGGGGGGAAGGGCTCCGGCGGCGCTCTATCCGGGATTGATGCTCAATAATGCGCCATCTTCGGCGTCAAATCGGGAAGTTCAGAACATCCTGGCTGGGCTGGAGATATTGCCGCTGGCAAAGCTTTGAACAGCTTCCGGCGGCCAGAAAAACGGGCCTGGAAAACGGGCAATGGCGGATTAGCGGGGAAGCGTTTTCGAGCGCTGTTCCGGTATCGATGTGAAGCGGATCGCGGTCAAAAGGGTACCGATCAGCGTCATCAGCAGGTAGATTTTCATGTCATTCTCCGCTGCGCAATTGCAGCTTGTTCGAGCGTGTAGAGCAAAAGGCGTTCCGCCGATCCAATGACAGTCGCGTGATAAGATTCAGTTAACGTTAAGGAAATGGCATGACCGAGCAGACCGACGACCGACCGGGATCGAGCCTGATCAAGTGGTTCATGGAGTTCGTTCCGACGCGGTGGCGGCGCGGGGCCGCGGTAGTGCCCGTGGTGCGGTTGTCCGGGGTGATCGGAGCGGTGACGCCGCTGCGACCGGGCATGTCGCTTGCCGGTGTTGCCAGAACGCTGGAGCGCGCCTTCGCCACCAGGAATGCCAAGGCGGTGGCGCTGGTGATCAATTCGCCGGGCGGCTCGCCGGTGCAGTCACGACAGATTTACCTGCGGATTCGCCAATTGGCGGCGGAGAAGAAGCTTCCGGTGCTGGTGTTCGTCGAGGACGTCGCCGCATCCGGGGGTTACATGATCGCCTGCGCCGGCGACGAGATTTTCTGCGATCCCTCCTCGATCCTGGGCTCGATCGGCGTGGTCGGCGGGTCGTTCGGGTTTCAGGAGTTGATCAGGAAGATCGGCGTCGAGCGGCGGCTCTATACCGCCGGCGAGCACAAGGCGATGCTCGATCCGTTCCTGCCGGAAAACCCGGATGACGTGGCGCGGGTGAAGGCCTTGCAGCGCGAGATCCACGCCATCTTCATTGCGCTGGTGAAACAAAGCCGTGGCGCCCGGTTGAAGGGCACCGACGAGGTGATGTTCTCGGGCGAATACTGGGCCGGCGAGACCTCGGTGGCGCTCGGCCTCGGCGACGCCATCGGCGATCTTCGCTCGGTGCTGCGGGCACGATATGGCGACAAGGTGCAGACGCCGGTGATTGCGCCGTCCAGCGGGTTGTTGTCGGGATTGCTCGGCCGCAAATCGGCCGGGGCGGGTACCCTGACTTCGTTGAATGGCCTCGCCGCCCTGCCGGACGAGCTGATTTCCGCGCTGGAACAGCGCGCGATCTGGGCCAAATATGGCTTTTGATGGATCGGCAGCCGCGCCATTTAGTCCCGGAAATGCCGATTGCGGGCCGGGTGCGGTTGGGCAAGAATATGCGTGGGGGCGTGACAGATGAACAAGGATCGACCAATGCCGCCGCTGATCGCATTCGCAGGCGCCCTGGGTAGTTTAGCCGTAGTTCGCTGGGCGTACCGGACCGCCCAACGGGTCAACCGGGAATTGGAAGAGGCAAGGCTGGCGCGCCTGGCCGAGGCAGCCCGGTCCCATGAAATTCCGACGCTGCGGCGGGATCCCAACACCGGCGCCTACCGGCCCGGATAGTCGGCGCTCGAAGCGCGGCTGATTTCAAAAACTGGCCCCCAAAATGGCCTTCAAGATATCTGGCCTTCAAGATATTTGGCCCCCAAAATACTTGCGCCGACCTCAGGGTGGGGCACCACCTTCGAGGCCGGCGAGCAAGCTTGGAGCATCATGATCAGTTGGCACGGTGCGGGCCGGGTTTGATCGGCATTTGCACCGGGCGGGAGCCAGAACGTCACCGCATCTCAAAGTTCAATGAGTTCAAGCCTCCACAGTTCCGTACCCCGTTGGGAGCTGCCCGAGAAACAGTTCAACGCGGCCGAAATCTTCTTGGTATTCGGTCGACAGCGGTAACGTGATAGCCTGGCAAATCCTAACAACCAGCAACGATTGGCCCTGTTTTAGTCACGGCGGTTACGGCCGTGTTAACGAAATTGCTCCAATGGCGAAGGCTCTGATGGGGGCTCTAACGGCGATGCTCACGGGCGTTGTTCGGGCCGGATCGCCTTGATTCCCCGTTCCGCCGCCGATACGGTCCCGCGCGATTGTTCACCCCCGGCGACCCGAATCGATCATGGACTCCTTGCCCCCGCACATGCGCCCGGAACGCTCGTTCCAGGGCCTGATCCTGACGCTGCAGCGGTACTGGGCGGATTATGGCTGCGTGATCCTGCAGCCCTATGACATGGAAGTGGGAGCGGGCACTTTTCATCCGGCGACCACGCTGCGGGCGCTGGGACCGAAGCGCTGGAACGCGGCTTACGTGCAGCCCTCGCGCCGGCCGAAGGACGGCCGCTACGGCGAGAATCCCAACCGCCTGCAGCATTATTATCAGTTCCAGGTGATCCTGAAGCCGTCGCCGCCGGACATTCAGGACCTTTACTTGAAGTCGCTGGCCGCGATCGGCGTCGACGCCGCGCTGCACGACATCCGCTTCGTCGAGGACGATTGGGAAAGCCCGACACTTGGTGCCTGGGGGCTCGGCTGGGAATGCTGGTGCGACGGCATGGAAGTGTCGCAGTTCACCTATTTCCAGCAGGTCGCGGGCGTCGAATGCGCGCCAGTGGCCGGCGAGCTCACCTATGGGCTCGAGCGGCTTGCGATGTATGTGCAGGGCGTCGATCGGGTCTACGATCTCAATTTCAATGGCCGTGAAGGCGCTGACAAGGTGACCTATGGCGACGTGTTCCTGCAGGCCGAGCAGGAATATTCGCGGCACAATTTCGAGCACTCCGACGCCGACATGCTGTTCAAGCAGTTTTCCATGGCCGAGGACGCCTGCCGGAAATATCTCAAGGCCGGCTGGAAAGACGGCCGGCGCGAGGCGCATCTGATGGCGCTACCGGCCTATGACCAGTGCATCAAGGCCAGCCACGTCTTCAATCTGCTCGACGCCCGCGGCGTGATCTCGGTGACCGAACGGCAGAGCTACATCATGCGCGTCCGCGAACTTGCCAAGGCCTGCGGCGAAGCGTGGGTGCATACGGAAGCGGGCGGTGCGGCGTGATTGCCTTGACGCGCGCGCCGAGCCTTATTCGCAAAGAGTCCGATTAAATGCCCGATCTTCTTCTCGAACTGTTCTCCGAAGAAATTCCCGCGCGGATGCAGGCGAAGGCGGCGGATGACCTGCGCCGCATGGTGACCGACAAGCTCGTCGCCGAAGGGCTGGTCTATGAAGGCGCCAAGGCATTTGCGACGCCGCGGCGGCTGACGTTGACGGTGCATGGCATTCCGGCGCGACAGTCGGATCTGAAGGAAGAGCGCAAGGGTCCGCGCGTCGGCGGGCCCGATGCCGCGATCCAGGGATTCCTCAAGGCCACCGGTCTGGCTTCGCTGGACGAAGCCAAGATTCAGCGCGATCCGAAGAAGGGCGATTTCTATATCGCGCTGATCGAG
>JAQGJF010000302.1 GCA_028290765.1 Tardiphaga sp. | reverse complement strand
GTTCTCCGCCCGCGCCGAGGGCCGCACCATCCCCGACGTGATCCGGCAGTTGAAGGCGCGGATCGGTTGATGGCCACGGAGACCAAGCACGCAACCCCGGAGATCACAGCAATCCGACGAGCCGATGGCGAAAGCCGAACGCTCGCCGCATCGCTGCCCCGTCTCGTGCTTGAAGCTCGCCGCATCGCCGCCAACGTCATTCATGGCCTGCACGGACGGCGGCGCGCCGGCGCGGGAGAAAGTTTCTGGCAATACCGCCGCTTCGTTTCGGGCGAACCGTCGCAGAGTGTCGACTGGCGGCGCTCGGCGCGCGACGATCATCTCTATGTCCGCGAGCAGGAATGGGAGGCCGCGCATACGGTGTGGCTGTGGCCGGACCGCTCGCCGTCGATGGCGTTTGCCTCGAAACAAGCCCGCGACAGCAAGCTGGAGCGCGCGCTGATCGTGACCTTCGCGCTCGCCGAACTTCTGGTCGCCGGCGGCGAACGCGTCGGCGTTCCCGGCCTGATGAACCCGACCGCGAGCCGCAGCGTGATCGACAAGATGGCGCAGGCGATGCTGCATGATGACGCCGCACGGCTGAGCCTGCCGCCGTCCTTTGTGCCGTCGGCGCTGGCCGAGATCGTGGTGCTGTCGGACTTCTGGTCGCCGATGAGCGAGATCCGCACCATGCTCGCGGGCCTGTCGGCCTCCGGCGCGCATGGAACGCTGGTCCAGATCGTCGATCCGGCCGAGGAAAGCTTTCCCTATTCCGGACGCGTCGAATTCGTCGAACCCGAGGGCGGCAGCGTCATTACCGCGGGCCGCGCGGAAAAATGGGTCGACGATTATGTCGCCCGCGTCGCCTTGCACCGCGACGAGATTCGCGGTGAGACCAACAAGCTCGACTGGCTGTTCTCGACCCACACCACCAGCCGCTCGGCGGCCGAACTGCTGCTGTTCCTGCACAGCGGCATGATGGTGAACAAGGGCAGCACGCGTACCGCCACCGTCAAAGTGGGGCGAAGCGCATGATCCCGGGTCTCGCGCTTTCCTTTGCCGAACCGCTGCTGCTGCTCGGGCTGCTCAGCCTGCCGGTGCTGTGGTGGCTGCTCCGGGTGATGCCGCCGCGGCCGCGGCGCATCGACTTTCCGCCGACCCGGCTGCTGTTCGACATCGCGCCGAAGGAAGAAACCCCCTCGCGCACGCCCTGGTGGCTGACGGCCTTGCGCCTGTTGGCCGCGGCCCTGGTGATCCTGGCCGCCGCCGGACCGATCTGGAATCCGCAGACCGGCGCCGCCGGCGCCAGCAAGGCGCCATTGGTGATCCTGCTCGACGACGGCTGGAGCGCCGCTTCGAGCTGGGACGCGCGGATCAAGGCTGCCGACGAGTTGATCGCCAATGCGGACAACGACCGCCGTGGCGTCGCGATCGTGCCGCTGTCCGAACCGGCGCGCGACATCACCCTACTGCCGGCCGGCAATGCCCGCGTCGCGTTGCGCCAGCTGGCGCCGAAACCCTATGCGATCGACCGGGTCGACACCCTGGCGACGCTCGAGCGTTTTCTGAAAGCCACCGGCGACGCCGACATCGTCTGGCTGTCCGACGGCGTCGACACCGGACGCGGCGCCGACTTCACGCAGGGCCTGCAGAAGGTCCTGCAGGATCGCGCGCTGACGATCTATGACGGCGGCGCGCCACCGGCCTATGCGCTGGTCGCGGCCGAGAATGCGGCGGCCAAGATGACCGTCAAGGTGCTGCGCGCCGGTGTCGGCGGCATCGCTGCCGGCGTGGTTCGCGCGCTCGATCAAAAAGGTTCGCCGGTCGGCGAAGCGCGCTACACTTTCGCGCCGCAGGAGCGCGAGACCGAAGCGGCGTTCGACCTGCCGGTGGAACTGCGCAACGACATCGCGCGGCTCGAGGTCTCGGGTGAGCGGTCCGCCGGCGCCGTGCAACTGCTCGACAAACGCTGGCGCCGCCGCGCCATCGGCATCGTCAGCGGATCGACCGCCGATACCGCGCAGCCTCTGCTGGCCTCCACCTTCTATCTGACCCGCGCGCTGGCGCCGTTCGCCGATGTGCGGCTCGGCGATCGCGGCGCGCCGCAACAGGCCATCACCCAGTTCCTCGACCAGAAGCTGCCGATGATCGTGCTCGCCGATGTCGGCACGCTGTCGCCGGAGATTCGCGACCGGATCAGCGCCTGGATCAATCAGGGTGGCGTGCTGGTTCGCTTCGCCGGGCCTCGCCTCGCGCAGGCCGACGACGATCTGGTGCCGGTGAAATTGCGGCGCGGCGGACGCAGCCTCGGCGGCAGTCTCACCTGGGAGAAACCGCAGCATCTGGCGTCGTTCGCGACCGACGGTCCGTTCGCCGGCCTTCCGGTACCGCAGGACATCACCATCAACCGGCAGGTGCTGGCCGAGCCCGACGCGGTGCTGGCCACCAAGAGCTGGGCCTCGCTGGTGGACGGTACCCCGCTGGTGACCGGCGAGCATCGCGGCAAGGGACTGGTCACTCTGTTTCATGTCAGTGCCGATATGCGCTGGTCCGATCTGCCGATGTCTGGCACCTTTGTCGAAATGCTCAGACGAATCGTCGATATCTCGGGCTACACCGCCAATCCCGGCGCGGGCGTCGCCGGCGAGACCAGTTCGGAAACCGTGGCGCCGCTGCGCACGCTGGATGGTTTCGGCGCGTTCGGGCCGCCGCCCTCGACCGCCAAGCCGCTGCCCGCCGACTTCCGCGACCGCGCCACCATCGATCACCCGCCCGGTTTCTACGGCCCGGCCGACGGACCGCTGGCGGTGAACGCGCTCGCCGCCGCCGACCGGATCGCGCCGCTCGACCTGTCGGCGCTGCGCGCGCGACGCGCCAGCTACACCAACGCCGAACCGCGCGATCTGCGCGGCATCCTGTTGTCGTCGTCGCTCGGACTGTTCCTGATCGATGCGATCATCGTGGCGCTGCTCGGCGGCGGCATCGCCGCCTTGCTGCGGCGCCGCGCGGTTCCGGCCGCGCTGGCGATCGCGCTCGCTTTGTCGCTGTTCACGGCGCCCGTGCCGTCGCGCGCCGACGGCAATGATGATTTCGCCATCAAGGCGGTCTCGCAGACCCATCTGGCCTATGTGGTCACCGGCAACGCCGACGTCGATTCCATCGTCAAGGCGGGCATGTCGGGGCTCACCCTGTTCCTGGCGCAGCGCACCGCGCTGGAAGCCGGCGAGCCGGTCGGCATCGATCCGGCCCATGACGAACTGGCGTTCTTTCCGCTGATCTACTGGCCGGTGGTGCCCGGCGCGCCAAAACCGCCGCAGGACGCCATCAACCGCATCGACGCCTATATGAAGCAAGGCGGCACCGTGCTGTTCGACACCCGCGACGCGGTCGAGGCGCTCGGCGGACCCGGCGGCGAGTCGCAGACCCCGGGCATGCAGGCGCTGCGCGGCATTCTGTCGTCGCTCGACGTGCCCGAACTCGAGCCGGTGCCGCGCGAGCACGTGCTGACCAAGACGTTCTACCTGCTGCGCGACTTTCCCGGCCGCTACAACACCGGCCAGACCTGGGTGGAAACGCTGCCGCGCGAGGATGACAACGAGGCGGCATCGCGGCCGGCCCGCGGCGGCGACGGCGTCTCGCCGATCATCATCACTTCCAACGATCTCGCCGGTGCCTGGGCGATCCGCCCCGACGGCCTGCCCATGCTGCCGCTGTCGCCGCGGGACCGCGAATTCGCATCCCGTGCCGGCGTCAACATCGTGATGTACACCCTGACCGGCAACTACAAGGCCGACCAGGTGCACGCGCCGGCACTGATCGAACGGCTCGGCCAATGAGGGGCGATAACAACAGCGTTCGTCATTGCGAGCGAAGCGAAGCAATCCAGAGTCACAAGCAAGGACTGGATTGCTTCGTCGCAAGTGCTCCTCGCAATGACGAGGATAGGCCTGTCAAGATAACTAAGTTGCGGAACATCTAATGCAATACGGCATCGCGTTTACACCCCTCGTCCCCACGCTCGTGCTGTGGCTCGCGCTGGCCGCGATTGTCGTGGTTGCCGGCCTGCTGCTGCTCGGCCGGGCGCGCGGCGCGGCGATCCGCGTGGCGGCGCTGGCGCTGATCCTGCTGGCGCTGGCCAATCCGTCCTTCAGCCGCGAAGACCGCGAACCGTTGTCGTCGGTCGCCGCCGTCGTGATCGACAAAAGTCCCAGCCAGGGTTTTGGCGAACGCACCAAGGAAACCGAGCAGGCGCGACAGGCGCTGGTCGATCGCCTGAAACAGGTCAAGGGCCTCGAGGTGCGCGTGGTCGAGGCCGGACAGGCCGATGGCGAGACCGACGGCACAAGGCTGTTCGGCGCGGTATCCTCGGCGCTGTCCGACGTCCCGACCGATCGCGTCGCCGGCGCGTTTTTGATCACCGACGGCCGCGTTCACGACATTCCCGCCAATGCCGCCGGGCTCGGGTTTTCCGCGCCGGTGCATGCCCTGATCACCGGACGCAAGGACGAACGCGACCGCCGCGTCGCGATTTCCGCGGCACCCCGGTTTGGCATTGTCGGCCAGGTCCAGACCATCACCTACCGGCTCGACGACCAGGGCGTCAGCGGCCAGAGCGCCCGCGTCGTGGTCCGCCGCGACGGCGACGTGATCAACGAGCGCACCGTGACGAGCGGCCAGACCGTCAATGTCGACATCGACATCAAGCACGCCGGACCGAATATCGTCGAGATCGAGGCCTCGCCGCTCGACAACGAGCTGACGCTGGTCAACAACCGCGCGGTGGTCGCCATCGACGGCGTGCGCGATAAATTGCGGGTGCTGCTGGTTTCGGGCGAGCCGCATGCCGGTGAACGCACCTGGCGTAATTTGCTGAAATCCGACGCCAGCGTCGATCTCGTGCATTTCACCATTCTGCGGCCGCCGGAAAAGCAGGACGGCACGCCGATCAACGAATTGTCGCTGATCGCGTTTCCGACCCGCGAATTGTTTCAGCAGAAGATCAATGAATTCCAGCTGATCATCTTCGACCGCTATGCCCGCCAGGGCGTGCTGCCGATCGCCTATTTCGACAATATCGCACGCTATGTCCGCGCCGGTGGCGCGGTGCTGGTCTCCGCCGGTCCGGACTACGCTTCCAGGACCAGCATCTGGTACACGCCGCTGGATTCGGTGCTGCCGGCCGAGCCGGTTGGAACGTCCGGTCCACCCGACAGCCGGTTCCAACCGGGCTCGGCTGCGGGGGTGATCGAGAAGCCGTTCTATGCGCATTTGAGCGACATCGGCAAACGTCATCCGGTGACGCGCGGTCTCGAAGGCTCGAACAGCGAGCCGCCGCATTGGAGCCGGTTTTTTCGCAACGTCGACACCCGCAATGTTGCGACGCCGCCGGTGATGACCGGTGCCGACGGCAAGCCGCTGCTGTTGCTGTCGCGCTACGGCGAAGGCCGCGTCGCCTTGCTGCTGTCGGACCATATCTGGCTGTGGGCACGCGGCTACGAGGGCGGCGGTCCGCATCTCGATCTGCTGCGGCGGATGTCGCACTGGCTGATGAAGCAGCCGGATCTCGACGAGGAAGCGCTGCGGCTTGTGATGCAGGGCAAGGACCTGATGGTGCAGCGCCAGACCATGGCCGACAGCGTCACGCCGGTGACCGTGACGTCGCCGTCCGGCAAGACCCGCGAGCTGACGCTCTCCGCCAGCGAACCCGGGCTGTGGCGCTCGACCACCCCGGCCGACGAACTCGGCCTGTGGCAGGCGACCGACGGCACCTTGAAGGCGCTGATCAATGTCGGCCCGATCAACCCGAAGGAATTTTCCGAGGTCACCTCCACCACCGAGATGCTGAAGCCCTTGGCGCAGGCCACCGGCGGCGACGCCCGGCGGATCTTCGACGGCGCAAGCCTGGACCTGCCGCGCATCGTTCCGGTGCGGGCGTCCGGCATCTTTCGCGGCGACGGCTGGATGGGCGTGCGCATGCGCGACGCCAGCGTGGTGCGCGGCGTCGGCGTGCTGCCGATGTTCGCCGGCCTGATCGGCCTCTTGCTGCTGCTCGGCGCCTTCGCCGCGACCTGGCTGCGCGAAGGGCGGTAGGGCGTTTTCGAGCCAAAGCCTGCCCCGGACTTGATCCGGGCTTCACTCGTGCCGATGCGCCTTCTTGTGCGCGTGGCTGCCCTTTTTGCCGGGCCCTGTGGGGATCATCACCACGCGTCCGTATTTGACGCCGCGTTCGGCAATGATGTGATCGGCGAGATGCTGGACGTCCTTGCCGGGGCCGCGTAGCGCGGTGACCTCCAAGCAATTGTCGTCGTCGAGATGGACGTGCAGCGTCGCCAGCGAGAGGTCGTGGTGGCCGTGATAATTCTCCACCAGCCGCCGCGACAGGTCGCGTGCGGCGTGGTCGTAGACATAGACCAGCGCGGCGACGCATTCGCCGGATTTGCCCTTTTCCTGCGCGGCCTGCTGCATGCCGGCGCGGGTGAAATCGCGGATCGCCTCGGAGCGGTTCTGATAGCCGTGCGCCGCGATCATCTGATCGAGCTCCTCCATGAGGTCGTCGTCGAGCGTAATGGTGATGCGTTGCATGGCGTTTCCTCAGGGCACAGAACAAGTATGATGATTTATTGACATCATCATACTCGGCATGTCAGTTTTGATCGTGGGTGCAACATAGCCTGCCGTTTATCACGGTGGGACCCCTTCCTTGTAATCGTCGCGGCCGGGTGGGGCGATGTTTCGATCTTCGCGCATGGCGGCGGGAATTTTGCTGACGGGCTTGGTTGCCGCCTCTTCAGCGTCGGCTCAGAGCGTGGCGCCAATCACCCTTCCGCCGGTTGAAATCGACGCGCCGCAGCGACGCCAGGACGCCCGGATCAAGCCAACGCCCGGCACGGAAAGAGGCCGGCGATCCAATCGCGGCGCGATCGGAAACCCCGCTGCAGCTGTCAACACCGCGCCCGCCACACAAGCCGCGGGGCCGGGCGCGTCGGCGCCGATGGCGTCTGCGAGTGAAAAGACCGTCAGCGGCGAAGATGTCAACGCCCGGCCGTTGTCGCGGCCGGCCGAGGCGCTGGAAGTGGTGCCCGGCCTGATCGTCACGCAGCACAGCGGCGACGGCAAGGCCAACCAGTATTTTCTGCGCGGCTTCAATCTGGATCACGGCACCGACCTGGCGATCTCGGTGGACGGCATGCCGGTCAACATGCGCACCCATGCCCACGGCCAGGGCTATGCCGACCTGAATTTCCTGATCCCGGAGTTGATCGGTTCGGTTCATCTGCGGAAGGGACCGTATTTCGCGGATGAGGGCGATTTCTCCTCGGTGGGATCGGTGCACGTCAACCTGCTCGACAGCGTCAGCAAGACGATGGCCTCGATCACGGCTGGCAGCTTCGGCTATCGCCGCGGTTTTGGCGTGACCTCGACCAGAATAGGCGAAGGCACGCTGCTGGTGGCGGGAGAGGCTCAGACCTATAACGGCCCGTGGGACAATCCTGATTCCCTGCGCAAGCTCAACGGCGTGATGCGCTACAGCCAGGGCACGGCCGAAGACGGCTTCTCGCTGACCGGCATGGCCTACGCCAACCAATGGAATTCCACAGATCAGATTCCGGCACGGGCCATCGCCTCCAGCGAGATCGGCCGTTACGGCGCGCTCGATCCCAGCGACGGCGGCAATTCAAATCGATTCTCGCTGTCCGGGCGCTGGGCGCAAAGCAACGAGGCCGGCAGCTCGAAGGTCAATTTCTACGCCATCAAGAGTTCGCTCAATCTGTGGAACAATTTCACCTATTTTCTCAGCGATCCCGACCAAGGCGATCAGTTTCATCAGCATGACGACCGCATCCTCGGCGGCGTCAATGCCTCGCACACCTTCAAGAACCAATTCGCCGGCCTGCCCATGGAGACCGAGATCGGCGTGCAGAGCCGCTATGACGACATCAGGCTCGATCTCGGCAACACCGCGCGGCGCCAGTTGCTGTCGCCGATCCGCAACGACGCCGTCAAGGAGGGCAGCGTTGGAGTGTTCGTGCAGAACACGCTGCACTGGACCGACTGGCTGCGCAGCAGCGTCGGCTGGCGCGGCGATTTCTACGACACCTCCGTGCTGTCGGTTTTCACGCCGGCCAATTCCGGCAACGCGCAAGCCTTCATCGGCAGTCCCAAACTGGGCCTGGTGCTGGGGCCATTTGCCAGAACCGAATTCTTCGTTAATGCCGGCGAAGGCTTTCACAGCAACGACGCGCGCGGTGTCACCATCACGGAATCGCCGCTGGACGGTTCACCGCTGCAGGCGTCGCCGTTCCTGGTGAAGATGCGCGGCGCCGAGATCGGCCTGCGCAGCCAGCTGGTTCCCGGCCTCACCAGTTCGGTCTCGCTGTTTGTGCTCGATTCCGCCTCGGAGATATTGTTCTTGGGCGATGCCGGCGACACCGAGGCGAGCCGGCCCAGCCGGCGCTACGGCTTTGAGTGGACCAATGATTATCGGCCGCTGTCATGGCTCAGTTTCGAGGGCGATATCGCCGTGACACATGCGCGGTTTCGCGGCGACGATGCCGACCAGGCGGCGGTCTATGCTTCTCTTGCTGGCTTTCCCCAGGCACAGATCGGCAATGCACCCGGCAACTTCATCCCGGGCGCGCCCAACATGATCGCATCGGCCGGCATCCGGCTCGGCGAGAACACCGGCTGGTTCTCGGGCTTGCGCTACCGCTATTTCGGACCGAGGCCGCTGACCGAGGACAATGCCTTCGTCTCGCCGGCCACCGGCCTGCTCAACGGACGGTTGGGCTACCGGTTCGACAATGGCTGGCGCGTGCAACTCGACGGGTTCAACCTGCTCAATAGTCAATCCGATCAGATCACCTACGCCTATGGCTCGCTGCTGAAATCGGACTCGCTGTTCGCGATGTGCTTTCCGTCGGTCGGTGCGCCGACCGCGCCCGCTTCCGTCTGCCAGACCGGTGTGATGGACCGCGTGCTGCACCCGGTCGAGCCGTTGGCGATCCGGTTGACGGTCGCCGGCCAGTTCTGAGCTGCCGCTTCGATATCCGGCGCCCTATCCGGGGCTGGCTTCATCCTTCTGTCCGGCTTCGATTTCCGCGAACACGCGCCGTGCCACCCGCACGGCATCGAGCGTCGCCGGCCAGCCGGACCGGTATGGATCAGGATCTCGCGGACTTCGTCGCGGGTCACGCCGTTGCGGATCGCGCCGCGCAGATGGATGGCGAGTTCATGCGGCCGGTTGAGTGCGGTCAGCATCACGAGATTCAGCATCAGCCGGGTCTTGACGTCGATCCCGGGACGAACCCAGACCGTGCCCCACCCGGCTTCGGTCATCACCTCCTGCATGGCCTTGGCGAAATCGTCGTTCTGGGCTTCGGCCCAGGCGCGGTCGACATAGTCGTCGCCCAAAACCTTGCGCTTCAGCTCCATCCCCTTGTCGAAATGGCTCGAACCCATGACCTACCCTCCGCTCAGTTGCGCCATGCACGATCGACGGCAGGTTTGCCGGATCGGAATTGTCAGATCGCCAAAGCCTGCTTTTCAGCATCCGGCTGCGGGCGCAACGACCAGCGCTGCCCGGGAATCGAGTCCAGCAGCAAACGCGTATAGGGATGCTGCGGCGCCTCGAACACGGTCGACGTCCGCCCATGCTCCACGATCTCGCCGTCCTTCATCACCGCGACGAGATCGCAGATCTGCGACGTGACCCGCAGATCATGGGTGATGAACACCAGTGAAATGCCGAGACGCGCCCGCAGGTCGGCCAGCAGTTCGAGCACTTGCGCCTGCACCAGCACGTCCAGCGCCGAGACCGGCTCGTCGGCGACCAGCACCTTCGGCTGCAGCGCGAGCGCCCGCGCCAGGCCGATGCGTTGCCGCTGCCCGCCCGAGAACTCGTGCGGATAGCGATCGAGCGACGCCGGATCGAGACCGACGAGGCCGAACAATTCGACGGCGCGTTCGCGCGCCATTGTTTTCTTGACGCCGAGTTCGACAAGTCCCTGCGCCACCAGCTCGCCGGCCCGGCGGCGCGGGTTCAGCGAGGCGAACGGATCCTGGAACACCATCTGCACGGCCTGCGAGCGCTTCCGCAGCTGCGGACCCTTGAGCGCGGTGAAGTCGATACCGTCGAGCCAGATCTTGCCGCCGTCCGGATCGAGCAGCCGCACCAGGCATCTGGCCAAGGTCGATTTGCCGGATCCGCTCTCGCCGACGATGCCGATCGACGCGCCGCGCGGAAGCTCCAGGCTGACCGCCTTGACCGCCTGGGTCGGCTTGCGGCCGAATCCGAAGAGGCCGCGCGATCCAAAACTCTTCGACACGCCGTCGACGACGAGGACGCGATCGGACGACAGCTCGGCCGCCGCCGGCGCCGTGAGTTTCGGAACGGCGGCGATCAGCTTGCGCGTATAGGGATGTTCGGGCGCGTTGAGGATGCGGTCGACGGTTCCCTGCTCGACGATGCGGCCCGATTGCATGACGACGACGCGGTCGGCGATATCGGCCACCACGCCGAAATCATGGGTGATGAACAGCACGC
>JAQGJF010000298.1 GCA_028290765.1 Tardiphaga sp. | reverse complement strand
GTCGATCAGGTCCGCGCGCTGGTCGAGCGCGGCCATGCCGAAATCGTGCTGACCGGGGTTGACCTCACGGGCTACGGCGCGGATCTGCCTGGCACGCCCAAACTGGGTCAGCTGACAAAACAGATTTTGCGGCATGTGCCCGAGTTGAAGCGCCTGCGGATTTCATCGATCGACTCCATCGAGGCCGATCGCGATCTGCTCGACGTGATCGCCGACGATGACCGGCTGATGCCGCATCTGCACCTGTCGCTGCAGTCCGGCGACGACCTGATCCTGAAGCGGATGAAGCGGCGGCACGCCCGCGCCGACGCCATCGCCTTCTGCGCGGAGTTGCGGCGGCTGCGACCCGACATCGCGTTCGGCGCCGACATCATCGCCGGTTTCCCGACCGAGACCGAAGCCATGTTCGCGCGCTCGCAGGATCTGGTGGAGGAATGCGACCTCACCTTCCTGCACGTGTTTCCGTATTCACCGCGGCCGGGCACGCCAGCGGCGCGGATGCCGCAAGTGAATGGTAATGTCATCAAGGACCGCGCCAGACGCCTGCGCGCCACCGGCGAAGCGGCGTTGCGGCGGAGGCTGGCGAAGGAAGTGGGCGCTACGCGTCAGGTGCTGATCGAAAGCGCCACGCAAGGAAGGACCGAGCATTTCGTGCCGGTGGCGGTGTGCGGCGACACACCGGGAGCGGTGCGGACGCTCAAGGTGACCAGCCACGACGGGGCAAGGCTGTTGGTTTGAGGTGAGACGCCTTGCTTCTCCCCTCCCCCTTGCGGGGGAGGGAGCGCGCTTCCGACGCCGCGATGCTCACCCAACTCAATTGGACGTTAAACCCCACCCAACTTGCAGACGATCTTCCACTCTTCCGCCGTCACCGGCTGCACCGAGAGCCGCGACTGCTTCAGCAGCGCCATTTCCGACAGGCGCTTGTCGGCCTTGACGGCGACCAGCGTCACCGGAGTTTTGAGCGGCTTGTCGGCCTTCAGATCGACGCAGACGAACTTGCCCGACGCATCGGTGGGATCGGGATAGTGCTCGCGGATGATCTCGGCGATGCCGACAATCTCCTTGCCCTCGTTGGAATGATAGAAGAAGGCGCGATCGCCCTTCTTCATCTTCATCAGGTTCTGCTTGGCGGTGTGATTGCGCACGCCGACCCAGGGCTCGCCCTTGGCGCCCTTCGCGACCTGCTGATCCCACGACCAGCTCGAGGGCTCCGATTTCACCAGCCAGTAGTTCATGGGGTCCTCCGCCGTTCGTCGACATTTATTATCAGCAGTGTTTCGTCCATCCGAGAACTCTACCCCTCGGCCTTGAACGGTCGCGTCAGCAGGTTCTCGATCGCCTGATCGATCGTCACGTCGCCGCTCAGGATCGCCGCCACCGCTCTGGCCACCGGCATATCGACATTTTTCGAGGCCGCGAGTTCGATCAGGACCGGCGCGGTGAATTCGCCCTCCGCAAGCTTGCCACGCGCCGGCTGCTCGCCGCGGCCGAGGGCGGCGCCCAGCGAAAAATTGCGCGACTGCGCCGATGAGCAGCTCAGGATCAGGTCGCCCAGTCCGGACAGGCCCGACATGGTCTCGACGCGGGCGCCGCAGGCGCGGCCGAGCCGCAGCAATTCGCTGAAGCCGCGCGTGGTGAGCGCCGCCAGGGCCGAGGCGCCCAATTGCTTGCCGGCGACGATGCCGGCGGCGATGGCGAGAACATTTTTGGCCGCCCCGCCGATTTCAACGCCGCGCACATCGGTGGAGTGATAGGGCCGGAATGTCGCCGACCCCAGCGCATGCACCAGGGCGCTTGCCAGTGCCTCATCCGCGGTCGCCAGCGTCACCGCGGTGGGCAGGCCGCGTGCCACGTCGCCTGCAAAACTCGGTCCGGACAGGATCGCCGGGACCGCCTGCGGCGCCGCCTGTGCGATCACCTCGGTCATGAAGTGATGGGTGCCGCGCTCGATGCCCTTGGCACAGGCGATCACCGGCGTGTTCGGGCGCAGATGCGCCGCGAGCGCGGCGGCGGCTTCACGCAGATGTTGCGCCGGCACCACCAGCAGAATGATGTCCGCGCGCGATGCGAGGCCAAGATCGCCGGTGACCTCGATGCGCTGCTCGAGCGGCACGCCGGGCAGCCGGGGATTTTCGCGCGAGGCCGTCATCGCGGCGGCTGCCGCAGCGTCACGGGCATAGAGAATGACATCGCGGCCGGCACGCGCCGCCACGGCGGCGAGCGCGGTGCCCCACGCCCCCGCCCCGATCACCGCAACGCTCTGGTACGACGGCATGGCGACCTCGTCAGAAATTCGCGCGGGTGTTGGCGAATCCGGCCGGCGCCGCCGAATTGGCGTCGAGCAGCCAGCGCGCCCGGGGGGCCGTCTCGAGGCTGTCGACAAAACCCGCCGCCAGCCGCTCCGCGCCGGCCCATGCGATCATCGCGCCATTGTCGGTGCACAGCGCCGGCGGCGGAATGATCAGCGCGGTCCGGGCCTTGGCGGCGACATCCTGCAGCGCGCCGCGGATCGCCCGGTTGGCGGCGACACCGCCGGCGGCGACCAGCGCCTGCGGCGGTCCGAATTGCTCCTGAAACAACCGCAAGCCGACCTTCAGCCGGTCCGCCGTCGATTCCAGCACCGCGGCCTGAAAGCCGGCGCAGAGATCGCTGATGTCCTGCGGCTCCAGCGGGATCAGCCGGCTGGCCTCGTTGCGCACCGCGGTCTTCAACCCGGACAGCGAGAAATTGGCGTCGGGGCGGCCCTGCATCGGCCGCGGAAACGCGAACCGCCTCGCATCGCCATGCGCCGCGGCGGCTTCGACCTGCGGGCCGCCCGGATAGGGCAGGCCCAGCATCTTGGCCACCTTGTCGAAGGCTTCGCCCATCGCGTCATCGACGGTGGTGCCGAGCCGCACATAATCGCCGACGCCGAGCACGGCGACGATCTGGGTATGGCCGCCGGAGGCCAGAAAAAGACAATAGGGAAATTCCAGCGCGCTGGTCAGCCGCGGCGTCAGCGCGTGGGCTTCGAGGTGATTGACCGCGACCAGCGGGATCTCCCGCACCAGCGCAATGGCTTTCGCCGTGGTGAGACCGACGATGACGCCGCCGATCAGGCCGGGGCCGGCGGCTGCGGCGACGCCGGACAATTGCGCAAAGCCGAGGCCGGCGTCCTGCATCGCGCGGCCGATGATGCCGTCGAGCAGATCGACATGGGCGCGCGCCGCGATCTCCGGCACCACGCCGCCATACGGCGCATGGTCGTCGGTCTGCGAATGCACGATGTTGGACAGGATGCGGCCGCTGCCGTCGCTTTGGCGTTCGATGACCGCCGCCGCGGTCTCATCGCAGGTGGTCTCGATCCCCAGCACCAGCATCGGCGTATTCTGGTCCAATTTTGATCCTTGCGTCGTCGGGAAAACCGGCGTTTCCCTGTCCCGGCGTAGCATTGCGAGGTCGCAAAGTGCAATCGGGAAGGAGCGAATGGGGAATAGCGAATGGCGAATAGGAAAGTGTTCACCTGTACGCCCTATTCGCTACTCCCTATTCGCTACTCGCCGCTTCTTGCATCTGGAGTCACCACCGATGGCCATTCTCGTCACCCGGCCGCAACCGGACAACGCCGCCACGGTGGCGGCGCTGCGTGCCAAAGGCCTCGAGGCGCTGCCGGCGCCGATGCTGCGGTTCGAAGCGGTCGCCTTCCAGGATGACGCGGACGCCGGTTATGGCGCGGTGATCGTCACCAGCGCCAACGCCCTGCGCGCCGTCGCCGATCAGGCGGCCGTCGCCCGGCTGAAGGAACTGCCGTTGTTCGCGGTCGGAGAGCGCACGGCGGAAGCCGCCCGCGACAGCGGATTTCGCCACGTCATTTCGGCCGATGGCGACGCCACCGCGCTGCGCGAGCTGATGGTCGAAAGTGTGCGCGCGAAAACGCTCAAGAAGACAACCACGCTGCTGTATCTCGCCGGCGCCGACCTGGCGCGCGACCTGGCCGGCGAACTCGGCGAACGCGGCTACAATGTCGTCACCCAGACCACCTACCGGATGGCGCCGGTGACCAGCCTGCCGCGCGACGTCTGCGACGCCTTTGCGGTTCACGGCATCGGGGCAGTACTGCATTATTCGAGGCGCAGCGCGCGCGCCTTCCTGGACGCGGCGCGCGCCGGCGGCGTCGAGATCTCGGCACTGGCGATCCCGCAATGCTGCCTGTCCGAGGCCATCGCCGCGATCGTCCGGGACGCCGGGGCGACGCAGGTGATGGTCGCCGCCACCCCCGATGAAAAAGCCTTGTTCGACGTGCTGGATCGTGCGCTAAGCCCGTTATCGCGGTAATCATAGCGTTGAATATGGTAGGGTGCGGTGCGCCCGATACAGCAACAAGGGAACCTGCCGAATGGCCGATGACAGGCCCCAAGACACTGATTCATCAGCCGAATTTGGCAGGACCAAGCGCCCGCCGCCGACCATCGAACTCGAGGCCACCGAGGTGACCGGCGAGACCGCGGCGACGGCGGCCGATGGCACTGCGAGTGCCGAGGCGGCTTCGGGCGAAACGCCGCTGCCGGGCGCCAAACCGCGGACGCCGTGGATCGGCTCGGCGGCAATTTCCGCGCTCGCCGGTGCGGTCGCGGCCGGACTCGTCATCGCGGTGGTGTGGTTTTCGGGATGGCCGGGCGAAGCAGTTCCGTCGGCGGTGGCGCCGCAGGCCGACCATGCCGCGGTCGATGCGCTGGTAGCGCGCGTCGCCAATATCGAATCCAGAGCGAACGAAAAACCCGCCACGCCGTCGCCTTCCGCGTCCGATCCCGCGGTCGCGACCCGCATCGATGCGCTGGAGAAAACCATCGCTTCGCTGCGCGAGGAACTGGCCGCATCGCGCAGCCGCTCCGAGCGCCTGGTCGCGGCGGTGGGTGAACTCAAGGCGGCGCCGCGCGACGCGCCGCCGGCGCCGGATCTATCCGCGATCAACGCGAAGATCGCCGAAATCGAGAGTACCACCCAGGCGCAGATCGCTAATGCAGCCAAGCAGCAAGACGCCAAACCGGCCGACGACAAGCCGCTGCGCCGCGTCGTGGCCGCGACGCTGCTCGAACTGTCGGTGCGGCAAAGCGAGCCCTATGCCGCCGCATTGGCGACGGCGAAAACGCTGGCGCCCGATCCGAACATCCTGAAGCCGCTGGAGCCGTTCGCGGCCACCGGCGTGCCGAACCCGAATGCGCTCAGCCGCGATCTGTTGGCGGCATTGCTTCCCAAACCGGCCGCGGCGCCGGAGGGCGCGACGACGACCGGCACCGGTATTATCGATCGGCTGCAGGCGGGCGCGGCGCGGCTGGTCCGGATCGAGCGCACCGACGCCGCCGGCACGACCGATCGCAGCGCGGTGGTGGTGCGGGCGGCGGCGGCGGCGCAGCGCAATGATATCGCCGGCGCCCGGCGCGAATTGAATACGCTGACTGGCGCCGAGCGCGCCGCCGTGCAACCGGGGATCGACCGGCTGGACGCCCGCGACGCGGCGCTGGCCGCGTCGCATCAATTCGCAGTCGACGCTCTCGCAGCGCTTTCCAAGACCGCGCCATAGGATCCTGATGTTCCGTATCATTCTGTTTCTGGTGTTGATTGCGCTCGCTTCCGCGGGCGCTGCATGGGTGGCCGACCAGCCCGAGGTGGTGCTGTCATGGGGCGTCTTTCGCGCGCGGCTGGATCCGCTGGCCTCCGTGCTGGCGCTCGGCCTCGTGGTGATCGCGGCGATGCTGGTATGGGCGATCGTGCGCGGCTTGTGGCGCACGCCGGAGCGGCTGCGGAGAAACCGACGCGAGCGGCGCCAGGCACGCGGCCGCCACGCCATCACCCAGGGCCTGCTCGCCATCGGGCACGGCGATTCCACCGCCGCCCGCGCCCATGCCGACATGGCGCGGCGCCACGCCGCGCATGATCCGCTGGCGTTGCTGCTCAACGCGCAATCGGCGCAACTCGACGGCGACCGCGAGGGCGCGCACCGCGCCTTCCACGCCATGGCGGAGCGCGAGGACACCCGCCTGCTCGGCCTGCGCGGGCTGTTCATCGAGGCGCAGCGCGCCGACGATCCGGCCGCCGCAGTGACGATCGCGGAGGAAGCGCTGAAACTGGCGCCGGCGTCGACCTGGGCCTCGCAGGCCGTGCTCGGATTTCGCTGCGCCAGGGGCGACTGGACCGGGGCGCTGTCGATCCTCGACAACAACCTCGCCTCCGGCCTGGTCGACCGCGCCGCCTACCGGCGCCAGCGCGGCGTACTGCTGACGGCGCGGGCGCTGGAATTGGAAAACCTCGACCGCGATCTGTCGCGCGAGAGCGCGATGGAAGCGATCAAGCTGGCGCCGACGCTGGTCCCGGCCGCGGTGCTGGCCAGCAAATACCAGAGCGAGGCGCATCAGATCCGCCGCTCGATGCGGATCGTCGAGGCGGCGTGGCTGGCCAATCCGCATCCCGACCTCGCCGACGCCTATGCCCATGTCAAACTCGGCGATTCGGCGCGGCAGCGGCTGGTGCGCGTCGAAACCCTGGCGCAAAAAGCCCCCGGCCATTTCGAAAGCGCGCTGGCGGTGGCCCGCGCCGCGATCGACGCCAGCGAATTTGTCCGCGCCCGCGAAGCGCTGGCACCGCTGATCGCCGCGCCGACCCAGCGCGTCGCCATGCTGATGGCGGAAATCGAGCGCACCGAACATGGCGACAGCGGCCGCGCCCGGGCCTGGACCCTGCGCGCGGTGCGCGCCGCGCATGATCCGGTGTGGACCGCCGACGGCTACGTCTCCGATCGCTGGCGCCCGGTATCGCCGGTCACCGGCCGGCTCGACGCTTTTCAGTGGCAGACGCCGCTGGCCGCCTTGCCGTCCGACAAAACCGCCACCATCGAATCCAGCGCCTTCACCGAGGCGATGCTGGCGCCGCGGCGGGTGGCAGCACCTGCCGCACCATCCGCCGAGCCTTCTCGCGAAATACCGGTAGAGATCCCGCCGGCAGCACCGCCGGCCGCGCAGGATAATTCGCCGGTCGCGGCAGCCGTGGCGGTGACGGCGCCCGCAGCCCCACCGCCCCCAACGACTACTCCCGTCACAACGGTGCCAGCGACACCAAATCCCGCGCCGGCCCCAGCAATGACATCCGCTCCCGTTGCGGTAACTGCGCCAGCGGCGCCTCCGGTCGAGGCAATGCCGGCCGCACCGCCCGCGCAACCCGCTGCCCCCTCCCCCCCGCCGCCCCTGTTCCGCCCGCGGACCGATCTCGACAAGGGCAGCATGGGCATCACGCCGATTGTCCCCATCGTCCGGGCACCTGACGATCCGGGCATCGACGACGATCCACTGGCCGATGAATTCGCCGAGCGTATGGGCCCGGCCCACGGCCAGGCCGGTGGCTGGCGCGGCTTTCTCGCGCGCTGGGGCGGATGAGCTCGGAAAGCGTTCGAATTCAGTAACTTATTGCATGAACGCAGGACGGAAGCCGACCTGAGTTCCCTCGCCGCAATGCCCGTCCTCAGGCGCGGTTTGCCCTTCGCCGGCATTCGCAGGTTCTTGCAAAGCCGTGCCGTGCCCGATATCACGATGCCCAAGCGTCGCAGGCCATTGGCCTGACCGCGTTGCTTGGTCCGCCGCAATAGCTCAGTTGGTAGAGCACGTCATTCGTAATGACGGGGTCACAGGTTCGAGTCCTGTTTGCGGCACCAGCCATTCAAGACAAAACCACGAACCCCGACAGCCGTAGCGCGGACCCACAGTCGTATTGTTCGTCGACCTGAAACGGACAAAGTAGGCTGACCCGGAACCGGTCATTTGCAGCTTCGCTTTTCACCTCGAAGCGAACGGCTCGGCTGCCACCGGCCTCGCGTGTGGCTGCGCTTCGATCCGCGACGAATTCCGCCCGCAGTCGCGAGGGGTTGCCCCTCGGCAGGGGCGGCCACCCTGCCACCCCCTTGTAACCGGATAGTTAACAGGCATAGAATTCGTGGCGGCCAAAAAAAACATAGAGGAAACGCCATGAAGCATAGCGCCGATCGAGTTCTCACCACCCATGTCGGCAGCCTGCCGCGCCCGGCGGATCTTCACGCCATGAGCGTCGCGCGCCGCGAGGGCCAGAAGGTGGACGACGAGGCATATGCCGCCCGGGTACGCCAGGCGGTATCGGACATTGTCCGCAAGCAGGCCAGCCTCGGCGTCGACATCGTCGACGATGGCGAGATGAGCAAGCCGAGCTTCATTACCTATATCAACGAGCGACTTGCGGGGTTTGAGCCTGACACCACCCACCGCAGCCAAAGTCCGTGGGCCGGTTCCCGCGAGGTCAAGGAGTTTCCGGAATTCTACGCCCCGCAACTGGCCAACGTTCACACCAAGCATGCCCATTATCTTTGTACCGGACCGGTCAAATATCGCGGCGGCCAGGCGCTCAAGACCGATCTCGACAACCTGAAAGCCGCGCTGAAGGGTGTCGATGTGACCGATGCCTTCGTGCCGTCGACATCGGTCTCGAGCATCGAAGACTGGAACCGCAACGTCCATTACAAGTCCGACGAGGACTACCTGTTCGGGCTTGCCGAGGCGATGGGGGAGGAATATCGCGCCATCGTCGATGCAGGGTTTGTCCTCCAGGTCGACGATCCGCATCTGGTGACCTATTACGTCTGCCATCCGGACAAGAGTATGGACGAGTGCCGCAAGTGGATCGCGCTGCGCGTGCAGGCGATCAACCATGCCCTGCGCGGAATTCCGAAGGACCGGGTACGCTTCCACACCTGCTACGGCATCAATTTCGGGCCGCGCGTGCACGACATCGAAGTCAAGCATATCGTCGATATTCTCGCCGAACTGAAGGTCGGCGCGTTTTCATTCGAGGCGGCCAATCCGCGGCACGAACACGAGTGGACGTCGTGGCGCGATGCGAAGCTGCCCGATGACGTCATCATGATTCCGGGCATGATCACCCAATCCAACGTCATGGTCGAGCATCCGGAGTCGGTGGCGCAACGGCTCGGACGCTGGATCGATGCTTTCGGCGTGGAACGGGTGATCGCGGGCACCGATTGCGGCTTCGCCAGTTTTGCCGGCAACGACGAGATCCACGAGACCATCGTGTGGGCCAAGTTCGACGCGCTGGTGAAGGGAACGCAGATCGCTTCAAAGGCCGCCCGGCCAAAACGCCTGAGCGCCTGAGCGCGCAAGTCAAAACAAGAAAAATCAACCCGAGGAAAAAGCAATCCGATGTCAACTTCAAACAATGGCAAGCCCCCGCGCATCAAGACCACCACGGTCGGCTCCTATCCGGTGCCGGACTGGCTGGTGGCGTTGCCGTCCGAGCAGGCGGTGATCGACGCGACGCGCGTGGTGATCGACACCCAGGAACAGGCCGGGATCGACCTCGTGTGCGACGGCGAGCTCTATCGGTTCGACGTCAATCATCCCGAGACCAACGGCATGATCGAATACTTCGTTCGGCCGATGTCGGGCATCCGCAACGAGATCGGGCTGGCCGAATGGCTGGCGTTCAAGCAATCGCCGGACCATCAATTCCGCAGCCGTCCGCCAGGCGTGGTTTATGAGGCCGTCGGTCCGGGTTCGCTCGATCTGCCGGCGGCCTGCACGCGCGCGAAAAAGCTCGCCACGCGGCCTTTGAAGTTTACGCTCACCGGTCCGCACATGCTCGCCAAAATGCTGCTCGACAACCACTACAAGGACAAGGCCGCACTGACGATGGCGATCGCCGATGTGCTGGCAGAACAGGTCAGGCATATCGACGCCGACGTGATCCAGGTCGACGAGGCCAACCTGCCTGGCAGCCCGGAGGAATGGGAATGGGCGGCGGATGCGATGAACAGGGTGCTCGACGCCATCCCGACCGTTCCTGCGGTGCACTTGTGTTTCGGCAATTACGGGGGGCAGACCATTCAGAAGGGCGGCTGGGGCAAGCTGATCGACTATCTGAACAAGCTGCATGTCGACCATATCGTCATGGAGAACGCGCATCGTCCGGCCGACGAACTCGCGGTGTTCAAGGAGTTGCGGCCCGAAATCGGCTTCGGCCTCGGCGTCGTCGACATCAAGCAAACGGTGGTGGAATCGGCCGAGGCCATTGCCCGTGCGATCGAGCACGCCGACAAGGTTCTGGGCACCGGCCGGGTGAAATATATCCATCCCGACTGCGGGTTCTGGATGCTCAAGCGCGGCATTGCCGACGGCAAGATTCGCGCGCTGGCGCTCGGCCGCGACCTCTATGAGGGCCGCAACTAGAGCGTTTTCCAGTTCAGTCGACCCATGTTCTACGCCATGGGTTTGAGCGTTTGCCAATCCGGGTAGGCGCCGGAGGCGAAACCGGGCGTGGCAAGCGATCCGACACCGAGTTGGCCAGAGCGAATCTTGAGACGGACCGCGCCGTGCGTGTGCTCGTAGAGGTCGGGATGCGCGGCCAGAAACAGGGCTTGCTCGGCCGCGGGCAGGCCCGCCATGCCGTTCACATAATGGTGCCCGTTCCGTTCGACATGCCGGATGCCAATGAGACTGACCAATGCCAGATCCTGCTGCACCGCCAGGCCGGCCTGGGTGGTCAGATCCTCGCCGGTCATGAAATAGCGGGGCGCCGCCGTCTCGGCATTCCACCGCAGGCAGCGCGCGGCATTTAGAATGGACTTGTACAGTCCCTTGCAGCATTTGCTGGAGACACCGCTATAGCCGAGGTCGCGGGCACGTGAAAAGGCATCGAGATCGTCGTCGGATTCGTCGATGATGACCGGCTTGACGCGCGACAACACCGACACGTCGCTACCCAGCGCATGTGCGCGGGTGATCGGCTGTTCGATGAACAGAATGCCGGCAACCAGTCGCTGCAGTTGCGGCGCAGCCTGCATGCGCCGCCACAATTCGAGCAGTGCGGCGATATCGTCATATTGTTCGTTGCCGTCAAGCGAGACGAAATAAGGCTCAGGCGCGCGATCGAGCACGGCGGCAATCTCGATCAGTCTCGCCAGATCGGCGTCAAGGTTGCCGCCCAGCTTGAGCTTGAAATAACCGTGGCCATAGGTCGCCACCACTTCCTCCAGCGATTCCGGCAAGCCGTCGCCGACTTGCCCCGGATGGCCGCCGATGACATCGACCAGACCGACGGTATGCCGCGCGGCAATGGAGCCCGCCGGGGTCAATTGCGCGAGAAAACGCGGCATGTCGAATCCGGCGAGATCGCCAAGGCGGCGGCCCAGCAATTTCGGGTCGATACCGGCGAAATTGTCGCGCATGCCCTCATAGAATGAGCAACCAAGCGACAGGAAAAGCGCATCGAGAACGGCGCGATCGAGCTGGGCCGGACCGTAACCCGCGACCAATGGATTGAGGCCGCGGGTGGCGCCGGTCTCGATCTGCTCGCTGTAATGCGCGGCGAAATGGCCGAAGGCGGTTCGTGCCTTGCCGTCCATGTAAGCGTCGGCCGCGAGGCGAAGCGCCAGGCGCAGCTGGTCGAAATTGTCCTCGTTCGACAGCGCCAGGTTCTTGTCGAACCACTTCGGCGCCAGCATTTCGGCGGAGGCGCCCCACTGCGAACGGCCGTCGGCAAGCTCGATCCGAACACGCACAAAGCACTGCGGCGCCTCGGTCAGCGTTATCACGCCGAACCGGAAGGGCATACGCAGGTGAACGTCTCTTTCATGGAGACGAACCTCGCGGATAGTGAAGAAGGGTGCGTTCACGTCACTGCGGCCGGACGCCGCAGGCGACCGCCCCGGCGCACTCCGATCGCCGCCACGGCGCCGTACCACAGCTCAAAACAGCACAATCTTCATCAGTCATGCGAATCCCACCCTCCGGACGCTGTCGGGCCCAACCGCGGGCTTTTCGGGGGAATCTCCCGGTGCCCGATAATTTTGCTCGCGCCAACCTAACCAGATAGTTAAGCTCGATGCCAACCCCTCTTGCGGGTGCAAAAAAGTCGATGATGACGGTGGCGGACGCCTGCTTTGCCGGTTTGAAACCTCATACGTCGAACAAAACCACACGACCAAACGATGTGGGCTTGGGAAGGGAACGATGGCTCTGGTGAGTGATTCTGAAAAACCCCATACCGCAGCGGCGGGCATGATCATCGCCGCCGCTATCTTCAGGAAATTGACGCCGCTCGCCGGCGTCGCGGGCTTCCTGCTGGTGTGGCAGATTTTCGTGGTCGCCTGGGGCGTGCCGGCCTATCTGCTGCCTGCGCCCTCCGCCATCGGCCACGCTTTCATCAGTCAATTTCCGCTGCTGGTCAGTAACGGCTGGATTACCGTCTACGAAATGCTGGCGGGTTATGCCCTGGCGGTCGGCATCGCCATTCCCCTGGCGATTGCGATCACCTCCTCGCGGCGCTTCAATCAGCTTGTGATGCCGACGATGCTGTTCTTCCAGATCATTCCGAAGGTAGCGGTCGCGCCCTTGTTCCTGGTCTGGTTCGGGGTTGGACCGACGCCGAAAGTTCTGGTCGCATTCCTGATTTCGTTCTTTCCGATCGTGATCGATGCCGCCGTAGGCTTGCGTTCGATGTCGTCGGAAATGACGGACCTCGCGCGCTCGATGGGCGCGACCCGGTTGCAGGTGTTCGCACGGTTCAGACTGCCGACCAGCCTGCCGTATCTGTTCAGCGGCCTGAAAGTGGCGGCGACACTGGCGATCGCCGGCACGGTGGTCGGTGAATTCGTCGGAGCCGACAAGGGCCTCGGCTATCTGCTGCTGGTCACCAATTCAAACATGGAGACCGCGATGATGTTCGCCACCATCGTGGCGCTGACCATCATCGGCCTGGTTTTCTACTACCTCGTGGAAATGCTCGAGAGCTTCCTGATCCCGTGGCACGTCACCCATCGGGTAGAGACGGGCAGCATGTAGCGCCAAAGCAGTTCCGATCAGGGTAACAAGGAAAGAACTTCGCCACGAAGGCGAAGACAAATCACAGGGAGGAAGCGATACCATGAGACGCAGAGAGGTTTTGCCATTGCTGATGGCGGCGGCCGCCGCTATGACGTTGTCCGCGCCGGTCAGCGCCCAGACGCTCGACAAGTTTCCGTTTCGACTGAACTGGACGCTGTATGGCGAGCACGCGCCGTTCTTCGTGGCAGCGGACAAGGGGTTCTACAAGGACGCCGGCCTCGACGTCGAAATCCTCGAAGGCAGCGGCTCGACGACGGTGGCGCAATTGACCGCCAACGCCACCAATCCGGTATCCTATGTCGATGCGGCGACGATGATGCGCGGCATCAATGCCGGGATGCCGATCAAGGCGGTCGGCGTGACGCTTCAGCAGAGCCCGATGTCGTTCATCTACCGCGCCGACAATCCGCGGCCGACCAAGATTTCAGAAATCAAGGACAGCCGGATTGCCATCACCGCCGGCGACGCCAGCCTGGCGATCTTCACGGCCTTCATGGGCAAGCTCGACATGAAGGTCAGCGACGTGAAGCTGGTCACCGTGGCCAATCCGGCGGCGAAAGAGCAGGCGGTTCTCGGCGGTCAGGCCGATTCCCTGCTCGGCTACTTCATGGATCAGGGTCCGCGCATGCAGCTCAAGAGCGGCATCAAGATGGGCTGGACCAGGCTCTACGACATGGCCGGCATCTCGACCTTGAGCAGCGCCATCATCATCAACGACAATTGGGCGAAGGATCCCAAGAACCTAGATCAGCTCAAGCGCTTCCTGGCGGCATCGCAACGCGGCTGGGACTACACCCGGCAACATCCCGATGAGGCGGCCGCGATCTTCATCAAGCACGCCCCGGCCTTCAACACCGAGATCGCGCTTTTGGAAATCAACGGCACGCTTTCGATCACCAACACCAAACACACGCAGGGCAAGCCGTTGTTCTGGTCGGCCAAGGAAGACTGGCAGGAGAGCCAGGATCTGCTGGAGAAATACGCCGGCCTGACCGCACAGGCGGATCTCAGCAAGTACTACACCAACGAATATCTGGCGCAGCCGCCCTACACGGCCGCGCAGAAGTAACGCTGACGACCTGCCTCTCCGCGGCACGCCGCGGGGAGGCATTGCGGCCCGAATAATCTGAAAGCGAAGTTGGCAGGCGATGAGCGAACCCTACATACGGCTGACCGATGTCGGCAAGAAATACCAGACCAAAACCGGCGGCGTCGAAGCCTGCGGCGACATCAATCTGGATATCAAGCAATCCGAGTTCGTCGCCATCGTGGGACCGAGCGGCTGCGGCAAGACCACGATCCTGAAGATGGTGGCGGGGCTGCAGCCTTATACGTCAGGGACCATCACGGTGGCCGGCAAACGCGTCGATCGTCCGCAGACCGATGTCGGCATCGTTTTCCAGGAAGCCATCATGCTCGACTGGCGCGATGTGCTGGCCAACGTGATGATCCAGGTCGACATTCGCAAACTGGAACGCGCCAAATACGAGCCGGTCGCACGCGATCTCTTGAAAGCGACCGGGCTCGAAGGATTCGAGACCAAGAAGCCCTACGAGTTGTCCGGCGGCATGCGTCAGCGGGTGTCGATTTGCCGCGCACTGGTGCACGGCCCCAGCATCCTGATGATGGACGAACCGTTTGGCGCGCTCGACGCGCTGACGCGCGAACAGATCTCGATGGATATTCAGCGGCTGTGGATGGACACGCGCAAGACCGCGTTGCATATCACCCACAGCATCCCGGAAGCGGTGCTGCTCGCCGACCGGGTGGTGGTGATGGGACCGCGGCCCGGGCGTATCGTCGAGATCATCGACATCGACCTGCCGCGCCCGCGACGACTGGACCAACTGCCCGAGCGTTTTCACGAGTATTCCACTCGCATTCGCAACATCTTCAAGTCTCAGGGCGTGCTGGCAATGGATTAACGTGCCGCGCAACGCAGGCTTCAGCCGCGCTCCGTCAGTTGCCTACTTCACCGACACCGTCTGCACCACGCTCGACACCGGGCGTGAAGAGATGGTCGGCACCTTGACGCTTTTGAGCAGGTCTTCGTCATATTGCGCCAGCGTCTGCACCGGCGCCTTGGCGCGCATCTGGACCACCTTGTAGCCGCCGGCCTTGAGGCGGGCGAGCAGGGTCGGCAGCGCTTCGCCGGTGTGCTTCTGGAAATCGTGCATCAGGATGATGCCCTTGCCCTGCTTGTTGAGCTTGGTCATCACGGTCTCGACGATCTGGTCGGCGTTCTTGGCCTTGAAGTCGAACGAGTCGATGTCGCAGGAAAAGATCGCGACGTTGCGGGTGCCGAGATAGCTCACCATCGCGGGCGGATGCTGCAGCTGCGGAAAGCGGAAGAAGCTCGCCGGCGGATTGCCCAGCGCGAAGCGGACCGCGCTCAAGCCCTTTTCGATTTCATCCTTGGCCTGCTGCTCGGTCATGGACTTCTTGTTGAGGTTGACGTGCGACCAGGTGTGGCTGCCGACGGTGTGTCCGGCGGCCGCGACCTGGCGCAGAATTTCAGGGTGATAGGTGGCATGCTTGCCGATCGCGAAGAAAATGCCGGTGGTGCATTCGTCGGCCAGCGCCTTGAGCACCGCCGGGGTGTTGACCGGCCACGGGCCGTCGTCGAACGTCAGCACCACTTCCTTGTCGCCGAGGAAATCGAGCTGCTTGAAATGCTCGAAACCAAAGCCCGGTCCGCCGGTGGTGTCGATTTCGACGGCGCGGGCAATGCCGAGCGCGTTGGGATTGGCGCAGGCCGACTTGGCCGGCGATGGCGCCGCCTTCGGTTCGGGAACCGATGCGGTGACATCCGCCAATGCTTCCGGCTTGAGATCAGTCTTGGGCGCGGGCGCCTTCGGCGAGGCCGGCACGGCCGCGGCCTGCTGGGCTTTGTCGGGCGGCGGCGAAGCCGGGCTGCGCATCCACATCGCACCGGCGGCACACACGCATACGGTACCGGCGACCAGCAACCCCGCAACAATACGCATTACTCGTCCTCGCAACTGATACTGACCGCCGGCCGCTCTCGATGGCGCGGCTCGCTCATTGCGTTTTTAAGTCAAACTTGAAAAGCATCCGTTAATGATGAGAGCCTGAGTGAGCTGCGACGCTGACAACAGGCGATTCATTTCGACGCAGGCCCCGTCGACGCAGGCCCGCGCCTTTTTTCGGCCGCACTCGGCAATGGAACCTGGCGCACCAAGCAGGCCGCCGCGCGATCAAGACGGCGTGACGTCATGGCCACGGAGCCACCGGGTCGCGCCACCGCACCGGATGATGATCTCCGGTCGTGTTCTCGATCAATGGATAGCCCCGGAAGCAGGGACCTTCGGCGCCCCTGCGGCATCATCACGCGCCCGGGCGACGGAACCAGCATGATGATTGCACGTATTACGTCACTTGACATCCCAAGGTTGTTATTTGCCTTGCACCGAAATGTCCGATAGCGGACATAATTGCCTTAAACCGGTAAGGTATGGGGATCGAAACGATTCCGCCCCGCCCATCGCAACTGAGATCTGGGAGGGAGTCTTTGAGCACCGCCACCGACGACCCGTTCGACCCCAAAGCCTTCCTGGCGAAAATGGGGACGGGCAAAGCGATTCAGAAATACCACAAGAACGACCGCATCTTTTCCCAGGGAGACGCGGCCGATGCGGTTTTCTATATCCAGGAGGGAGGCGTCAAGGTCATTGTCACCTCGAGCCAGGGCAAGGAGGCCGTCGTCGGCATCCTGCAGGCCGGGCACTTCTTCGGCGAGGGCTGCCTGAGCCATCACCCGCTTCGCATGGCGACGACGATCGCCATGGAAGACAGCCTGATCACCTTGATCAAAAAGAGCGAGATGATGGCGGCGCTTCACGACGAGCCGAAATTTTCCGAGATGTTCATCTCGTATCTGCTGACCCGCAACACGCGGATCGAAGCCGACCTGATCGACCATCTGTTCAATTCGAGCGAGAAGCGGCTGGCGCGCCTGCTGCTGCTGCTGGCGAATTTCGGCAAGGAAGGCGATCCGCAGTCGATCCCGTTGCAGATCAGCCAGGAAACCCTGGCCGAGATGATCGGCACGACAAGGTCTCGCGTCAGCTTCTTCATGAACCGGTTCCGCAAACTGGGCTTCATCAGCTACAACGGCAAAATCGAGGTGCACTCTTCGCTGCTGCACGCGGTGTTGCACGAGAAGCTGGAGTTCGGCGAGGGGACTGAAGAGTGAGGGGGAGAGTCGGAA
>JAQGJF010000243.1 GCA_028290765.1 Tardiphaga sp. | reverse complement strand
TGCGTGGCAATCACCGCTCCGTTCCCACCATCAACCTCGGCCGAACCACCGGCGCCGCGACCTGCGCCGCGCGCTGGGTCTGGACGTCGTTGAGGATCACGGCGGCGACGTGGGTCGCGGGCACCGGGCGGCAGAAGAAATAACCCTGGACCTGATCGGCATCGGCCTCTTCGAGGAAGGCGATCTGGCCGGCGTTCTCGACGCCTTCGACGGTGACGCGCATTTGCAGTTCGCGCGCCAGCGTGATGATCGTTTTCACCACGGTTTCGGCGTGGCTGGCGGCGTCGTCGATGCCCTGCATGAAGCTGCGGTCGATCTTGATCTTGTCGAACGGGAAGCGCCAGAGGTAGCTGAGGCTGGAATAGCCGATCCCGAAATCGTCGATCACGATCCCGACGCCGAGCGTCTTCAGCGCGTGAAGCTCCTCCATGATATCGGCCTCGCCGCCGAGCAGCAGCGTCTCGGTGACCTCCAGCTCGAGCCGGTGCGGCCCGAGGCCCGCCTGGTCGAGCGCGCCGGCAACCACCGGCATGATGTTGCCGGAGCCGAACTGCGCCGGCGACAGATTGACCGCCACCGTCAGATGCGACGGCCAGCTCGCCGCCGTGCGGCAGGCTTCCTCGATGACCCAGGCGCCGATCTTGTCGATCAGCCGCAGGTTCTCGGCGATCGGGATGAAGGTCATCGGCGGAATCAGGCTGCCATCCTCGGCCGGCAACCGGATCAGCGCCTCGAAGCCGATCAGCCGACGGCTCGAAAGCTGGTACAGCGGCTGGTAATGCAGCACGAAGCGCTGGTTCAAAACAGCGTCGCGGACGATCTTCTCCATCGCCAGCCGGCCCTGCACCGCCGCATCGAGCTCCGGCGCGAAGAAGCGGATGCAGTTACGGCCGTCCGCCTTGCTCTTGTAGAGCGCGAGGTCAGCGCATTTCAGCAGCCGCGCCGGATCGGCGCCGTCGATCGGCGCCAGCGCGATGCCGATCGAGACGGTGGTAACGAGTTCCTGTCCCCTGAACTGCATCGGCGCGGTCACCGCGCTCGTCAGCCGCTGCGCGAAATCCTGCGCCTGGTCCGCGTTGTCGATGCCGGTCTGCACCACGACGAACTCGTCGCCACCGAGCCGCGCGGCGATGTCGCCGGCGCGGGTGACCGCGCGCAGGCGGCCGGCCACCGTCGCCAGCAGGAAGTCGCCGCCATCATGGCCCAGCGTATCGTTGACTTCCTTGAAGCGATCGAGATCGATGAAATGCAAGGCGATCCGGCCGCCGGCTTGCGGCAGCACGGCCAGCGCGTCCTGCAACTCGTCCATCAGGCGCGCGCGGTTGCAAAGTCCGGTCAGCGCATCGTGATGCGCCAGGAAACGGATGTGGCGCTCGGCCTGCTGCTTTTCTTTGGTCCGCTGCAGCCATCCGACGGCGGGAATCAGGAATGACAGTCCTGTGGTGAGGCAAAGTGTCAGTGCCGCGAACAGAAAGGCCTTGTAAAAACTGTCGCGCTGCTCGGTCTGGTCGATATAGGCGGCGACGATGGCGATGGCGCGGCCGTTGACCATGACCGGAACATAGGCGGTGGCGAAATAGGACGGCTGGTCGGGTCCGCTCCCGGCCCGCGCATCGACGATCGACACCCCCGATTTGGCGGATTGCAAGGCGTCCGGATTGAATTCCGAGAGATCGAATTGTGCGACGCTGCCGTGCTCGGAAACCAGCTGCGAGTAGCCGAGCCGGTTGAAGATCTCGTAGCGATAGACCTGGCCCGGTTTTCCGGTCGACCAGAAGAACGCCATGCTGGCATGCGAAGGCTGCTGGCCCGCCGCGATCTGCTCCAGGTCGGTGACGCTGTCGGCGAGGTAGCGCGCCCAGTCGCGCGCCGCCGAGGTGGCGTTCTGGTACAGCAGCCGGTCGGTGGTGACCTTGACCGCCGTCCATGTGCCACCCACCAGCACCGCCAGCAGGATGAGGAACACCCCGATGTTGCGCCGAAATACGGTCTGGTTCGAGCTTCGCGTCATTTAGCGGCCGGCGCGCAGCCTGGCGATTTCAGCCCGGGCGGTTTCAAGCTGCTGGCGATTGGCCGGCGCTTTCGCGGCCCACTCGTCGATCACCGATTTGAAGACGATCTCCGCCGCGGCACGGTCCGCCGGCGACGGCTGGACGACCTTGCGTCGCGGATTGGATTGCAATTGATCGATCACCTGGCGGCCGCTCTCCTCGTAGGATTGCAGATATGGGCCGACCGGCCATTCACCGCTGTATTTGCGGATGATGTCCTGGGCCTCGCGCGGCAGGCTGTCGAACTTCTTGCGATTCATCACCAGCGCCAGCGGCGCGCCGCTGATCTCCAGCATGTAATGATAGCTCGAGACCCGGCCGACGCCGAACTCGAACAGCATTGGCAGCGGCGCCGTCGCGCTGTCGATCTTGCCGTCACTGAGCGCTTCGGCGACCAGGTTCATCGGCATCGGAACCGGACGCATTCCGAGCTTGCCGACCGCCATTGCCTCGGTGGCATTGTTGGTCCGCACCGTCATGCCGTCCAGGCTGGCGATCGAGTCAATCGGCCGGCGACCATGGATGCTTTCCGCTGGAGAGGACAGCGCGGCGACGACGATGTAGTCGTCATAGCCCTTGATGGCGCCGCTGGCGATCATCCGCGTATAGACCAGGCTGGCCTCGCGGGTGTCCTGGAATAGCCCCGGCAATTCGATCACGGTGTTGTCGTAGAAGCGCTCCGGCGTGTAACCGGGAAAAATGAAGGCGAGGTCAGCGCCGCCGTCGGCGACCAGCTGCGGCTGTAGCGTCGGCTGCTTCTCCAGCGCGCCCGAGAAGAATATTTCAATTTCGAGCAGACCCTTTGCCTCGGCGTTAACCGCATCGACAAACGGCTTCACCCCGCCGAGGTAGATCAGCGCCCGGTCCGACGTCACCAGCGACAGCTTCAGCTTGATCGGTTCCGCCGATGCCGCCGAGCCCCCAATTCCGGCAGTCAACAGCGCCGCATACAAAAATTGCCTGATCATCATCAGTCCACTCTGAATGTTGCAGGGGCGCAATCATGCAATCGCCCGCGGCGAGTGAACCAAAAAAGCGTTTATGAATGGATGGGAAAAGGGGGTGATGCCCCGACAATCGGGCGATGTGGCTACGCGAAGGTTAAGGCGATGCCGCAGGTTTGTTTCGCGCGCGAACCTCGGTATTTTTACGGGCTCGCGGATGATTCGATTAAAGCTTTAGCCAAGCAGACGACCTCATCCTTCGAGACGCGGCCAAAAGAGGCCGCTCCTCAGGATGAGGGCCTCACACTTCCGGAAAGCCGCGCAGCAGATAGGTGCGCAGGCCGTGCAGCAGGCCGTTGAGGATCAATCCCAACAGCGAGATCGTGATCAGCGGCACGAACATGTCCACGGTCTGGAAGTTCCGGGCCGCGATCACCAGCAGATGGCCCAGCCCATCGGTCGAAGTGATCATCTCGGCGAGAAACACCACGATGCAGGAAATCACCAGACCGATACGGCAGCCGGTCAGGATCGACGGCATCGCCGCCGGCAGCACCACCTTGAACAGGATCTGAAGGCGCGGCGTGCCAGCCGCCATCGCCGACCAGATCAGTTTCTGTTCGACCATCGACGCGCCGTAATAGGTCGACAGCAGGATCGGGAACAGCGCGTCGGCGGCGACCAGCGTGATCTTGGAAGCGTGGTCGAAGCCGAGGATCAGCAGCAATGCCGGATACAGCGCCACCTTCGGCACCGGCGCCAGCACCCGCACCACCGGCTTGACCACGGCATTGACGGCCGGATTGACCGCCGCGGCCAGGCCGATGCCGATGCCGAGAATCACCGCAATCGAGAATCCCGCGAACAGGCGCAACAGCGTGGCGCCGATCTCGTGCAGGAAACCGGTGCTGGCCAGTTGCTGTGCCAGGCGCAGGAACACCTGCCCCGGCGCTGGCAGCAACGAAATCGGCGCATAACCGAAACTGACCAGCGCCTGCCAGAGCGCGATCACCAGCACGATCGGCGTCAGGCCCAGCAGCACATCGCCGGAAATCGCGCGCGCATTCATGAGAAGCTCAATGGAATGTCGAAGCGCGGCTGCGACCATTTCACGAGACGGCCGCGCAGTTTCTCGAAGGCCGCGTCGAGGATGATGCCCATCGCCCCGATCACGATGATCATCGCGAACACCGTGTCGTATTGCCCCATGTCGAGCGAATTGAACAGGATGTTGCCGGCGCCGGACTGCCGCGCGATCATCTCGGAGGTCACCATGGTGATCAGCGCCAGCACTAATCCAGTGCGGCAGCCGGTGAGAATTTCGGGCAACGCCGCCGGCAGCACGATCCGGACCATGCACTGCGCCGCGGATAGTCCCATCGCGGCGCCGGACCACAGCATCTTCTCCTCGACGGCCCGGGCGCCCTGAAAACTGTGATAGATGATCGGCAGGCTGACGCCGAGAAAGATCACCAGGGTCTTGGAGACGTCACCGACCCCGAGCCACAGCATGATCACCGGCATCAGCGCCGCCTTCGGCACCGGATAGATCACCATCAAGAGCGGATTGAAAAACGACGCCACGCCGCGAATCCGCCCCATCATCAGCCCGAGCGGGATCGCGAACAGCACGGCCAGGCTGAGACCGATCGCCATGCGGCGCAGCGAGGCGCCGATGTTGACCAGCGATTCGCGGTCGCCGAGGATCGAGGGGATGGCGCGGATCGCTTCCAGCGCGGTCGGGAAACTGTCGGTATTCACGATCAGCGATGCGACCTGCCACAGGCACAACAGGCCGATGCAGGCGAGCAGCGGCGCCGCCTTCGACAGGAGTGCGCGCGGCGTCATCATGGATGCGCCTCGACCTCGCCGGTATCGTCGATCAGGCGCTCGATATCGACGACGTATTTCTGGTAGCGCGGATCGAGCAGCAGCTCGGCGCGGCGGCGCGGGCGCGGCAGGTCGATGTCGACGATCTCCTTGATCCGGCCGGGCGCGCGGGTCATCACCACCACCTTGTCGGACAGGAACACCGCTTCGTCGACCGAGTGGGTGACGAACAGCACCGTCTTGCGGTCGCGTTCCCAGATGTTGAGCAGGTCGTTCTGCAGCCGGTTGCGGGTGTGGGCGTCGAGCGCGCCGAACGGCTCGTCCATCAGCAGCACTTCCGGGTGGTAGGCCAGCGTGCGCGCGATCGCCACGCGTTGTTTCATGCCGCCGGATAATTCCTTCGGGTAGAAATTCTCAAAACCCTTCAGCCCGACCATCTCGATCAGGCGGCGGCTTTGTGTTTCGGCCTCGGCGCGCGAGGCGCCCTGCTGGCGCAGCCCGTACATCACATTGCCGAGCACGTTCTTCCAGGGAAACAGCGCGAATTCCTGGAACACCGGGCCGCGGTCGGGGCCGGGACCGGTGATGATCTTGCCCTTGACCTTGGCCGTGCCCGCCGTCGGATTGACGAAACCGCCGACGATGTAAAGCAATGTGGATTTGCCGCATCCGGAAGGCCCCAGGATCGAGACGAAGGCGCCATCCTCGATGGTCAGCGAGATCTCCGACAA
>JAQGJF010000186.1 GCA_028290765.1 Tardiphaga sp. | reverse complement strand
CCGCGCCTTCGCCAAACGCTTCGCGGCGCGGCCGGGCATGAACGGCAAGATGCCGAGCGGCAACCAGGCCGGCGTCTACGCCTCGACCCTCGCCTATCTCAACGCGGTGGCGGCCACCGGCAGCGACGACGCCAAGGACGCGGTGCCCGAAATGAAGAAGTTCAAGGGCAAGGACAAGTTGTTCGGCGACACCGCGATCCGCCAGGACGGACGCGTGATCCATCCGATCTACCTGTTCGAGATCAAGAAGCCGGAAGAGTCGAAATATCCTTACGACTATTACAAACTGGTCTCGACCATCCCGGCGGATCAGGCCTTTCGGCCGATGGCCGATGGCGGCTGTCCGATGATCAAATAAGGAAGACCCGTAGGATGGGTTGAGCCCTTGCGAAACCCATCACCACCGGCACTCGCAAATGATGGGTATCGCTTCGCTCAACCCATCCTACGATTGCTACGATTGCTGCCAACCGAAAGAGAACCACCGTGAGCACTGCACCGCATGTCGATATCGACGTTCCCGCCTTCTGGAGCGATCCCTATCCAACGCTGGCCCGGCTACGCAAGGAGGCGCCGATCGCCTTCATTCCGCAGCTCGGCAGCACAGTCTTCACCAGCCGGGACGACATCTTCGTTTCCGAAAAGCAGATCGACATCTTCAGCTCGCATCAGCCGCAGGGGCTCATGAACAAGCTGATGGGGCACAACATGATGCGCAAAGACGGCGACGCGCATTTGTCCGAGCGCAAGGCGATCTTTCCGACGATCTCGCCCAAAACCGTCAAGAACCACTGGACCGCGCAATTCCAGGACCATGCCGACCGTATCCTCGACGCCCTCGATCCCACCCGCCCGATCAACTTCTGCGTGGACTTCGCGCTGCCGTTTTCCGCCGAATGCCTGAAAACCATTACCGGCCTGACCAGCATGCGTTTTCAGGACATGGACGCGTGGTCGCAGGCGATGATCAACGGAATCGCCAATTACACCGGCGATGCGAAGGTCGAGGCCGAATGCCACACCGCGACCGCCGGCATCGATGCCGCCATCGACGACATGCTGCCGGTGGTCACCAAGACCCCGAACCAAAGCCTGCTCAGCGTGATGCTGCAATCCGGCATGCCGATGGAAAGCATCCGCGCCAACATCAAGCTCGCCATCAGCGGCGGCCAGAACGAACCGCGCGACGCCGTCGCCGGCACCGTCTGGGCGCTGCTGACGCATCCGGACCAGCTCGACCTGGCCAGGGCCGGAAAAGTCTCGTGGATGCAGGTGTTCGAGGAATACGCCCGCTGGATTTCGCCGATCGGCATGTCGCCGCGCCGCATCGCCAGGCCATGGACGATCCGGGGCATCGATTTCGAGCCGGAAGACCGGATTTTCTTCATGTTCGGCTCGGCCAACCGCGACGAGCAATATTTCGATCGTCCCGATCAATTCGACGTCACCCGCGATACCTCCAAGAGCATCGCCTTCGGCGCCGGTCCCCATTTCTGCGCCGGCGCCTGGGCCTCGCGGGCCATGGTCGCCGACGTCGCCTTGCCCGCGATCTTTTCGCGACTTCATCATCTGCGTATCGTGGAAGGCGACCCGGTCCGGATCGGCGGCTGGGCGTTTCGGGGATTGCTGAATCTGCCGGTGACGTGGGAGGCGCGATCCCGGACTGACGAAGGTTAATGCTCCGTTAACCCCGATTTCCTAGACTGATCGACGGACGATCGGCTTTCCGGTTCAGCGCCGGTCAGACCACCCCTCGCATCCACGCGCCATTGGCGACGCCGGGCTGAAACGATGACCGAGTTTGCCATCGCGGCCCCCGCTGAACACTCCGAAAGCACCATACCTGGCATCAGAACGCTGCAGCTCCGATGGCTGTGGCTGGTCGGCGCCTGCGGCTCGATCGTGTTCATCGAACCAAGCCCGTATGAGATCACCATCATCGTGGCGATCGTGCTGTTCTTCGCGACCGGGCTCAGACTGGCGCCGCCGACCCTGATTCCACTGGCGCTGCTGATCGGGATCAATCTCGGCTATTCGATCGGCGCGATGGAGCTGTTCGAAGAACCGGTCGTGCTCTACTGGATCCTGACATCCTGGTACATGGCAATCGCCGCGATCTTCTTTGCGCTGGTGCTGTCCGAGGATACCGCCGACCGCCTCGATGCGCTCAGTCGCGGCTATCTGGTCGGCGCCATCATCGCCTCGCTCGCCGCCATCGCCGGCTATTTCAACCTGGTCCCGGGCGGCGCCGATCTTTTGACCTATGCCGGCCGCGCCCGCGGCACCTTCAAAGATCCGAACGTGCTCGGCGCCTTCCTGATCTTTCCGGCGCTGCTCGCCCTGCAACGGGTCATCGAGGGATCGTTCTGGCGCGCCGTACGCAACGGCCTGGTGTTCGGCCTGTTGAGCCTCGCCATCTTCCTTGCCTTCTCGCGCGCTGCCTGGGGTACGCTCGCCGGATCGGCGCTGCTGATGATCGGCCTGATGTACATCACCGCTGCGTCGCCGCAGAAGCGCTTTCGCATCGTGGTGCTGACGGCACTGGCGGTCGCCCTGATGATCGCGGCGATCGCGGTTCTGCTGTCGTTCGATTCGATCGCCAATCTGTTCAAGGAGCGCGCCAGCTTCAGCCAGCCTTATGACAGCGGCCGGTTCGGCCGCTTCGGCCGCCACGCACTCGGCTTTGCCATGGCGCTGGACTATCCGTTCGGCATAGGGCCGTTGCAATTCCGTCGTTTCTTTCCGGAAGACACGCATAATTCCTTTCTTAACGCCTTCATGTCCGGCGGCTGGATCAGCGGCACCCTGTACCCGGCACTGGTATTCACGACGGCGCTCTATGGCTTTCGCAACGTCTTCCTGCGCACACCCTGGCAACGGACCTATATCGCGGTCTTCTCGACGTTGTTCGTCACCCTGCTCGAGAGCTTCATCATCGACACCGACCATTGGCGCCATTACTATCTGTTGCTCGGGGTCACCTGGGGCGTCGCGGTGGCGAGCGGCCGGTTCGTGAATGAGAGACAATCCGCCCCCTATGGCTGAGAAACCCCATATCCTCGTCACCGGCGGCGCCGGCTATATCGGCAGCCACATGACGCTCGCGTTGCTGGCGGCCGGCGAGCGGCCTCTGGTGCTGGATAATCTGTCGACCGGGTTCCGCTCCGCGGTGCCGGCAGAGGTGCCGTTCTTCGAAGGCGACAGCGGCGACGCTGCCTTTGTTGACGCTATCCTGGACCGCCAACCCGTCGAGGCCATCATTCATTTCGCAGCGAGCATCGTGGTGCCGGAATCGGTCAGCCATCCCCTCGCCTATTACAGGAACAACACGGTCAACACCCGCTCCCTGATCGACGGCGCAGTTCGGCACAGGATTCCGCATTTCGTGTTCTCGTCGACCGCCGCCGTCTATGGCGAACCGCAATCGCTTCCGATCGCCGAAGACCAGCCTCTGGCGCCGATCAATCCCTATGGGCGTTCAAAACTCATGGTGGAGTGGATGCTTGAAGATACTGCCAGGGCGCAACCGATCACCTACGCGGCGCTGCGCTACTTCAATGTCGCCGGTGCCGACCCAGGAGGACGCGCCGGTCAATCGACGCCCAACGCCACCCACCTGATCAAGATCGCGGTGCAGGCCGCACTCGGCAAGCGTAACGGCATGGACGTGCTCGGCACCGATTATCCGACCGCCGACGGCTCCTGCATTCGCGATTACGTTCATGTCAGCGATCTGGCGCAGGCCCATCTCGACGCGCTCGCCTATCTGCGACGTGGCGGAGAAAGCCTCGCCTGCAACATCGGCTACAATGCCGGCTATTCGGTGATCGAGGTCGTCGAGGTCGTCAAGCGCGTCTCCGGCGTCGACTTCGAAGTGCGACTGAAAGGCCGCCGCGCCGGCGATCCCGCCAGCCTGGTGGCATCGAACCAGCGTGCGAAATCGAAGCTCGGCTGGATTGCGCAGTACGACGACCTCGAGACCATCGTCCGCCATGCGCTGGACTGGGAACGGAAGCTGCCGGTTTAGGGGCGATTGAAGTCCTGTAGCCCGGATGAGCGAGCGATATCCGGGACAACGCGAATTCGGCCCCCGGATGTCGCTCCGCTCATCCGGGCTATAGGCCTCGCGCGTATCGCAGAATCCCACAACAAAACAGGCGCCCCAGCACGATACAACAGCAGCGCGAGTTCGTTCAATTGCGGGACACACCACGCCGCATAGCGCTTAATTCCCATGCTTCGACGCTCGTGCTTTCGTCACTGCTTCCCCGCGCGCTTAACCATTTTACCTTGTTGAACGGATGCGATGGCAAATCGCTTCCAACATCACTAACGTTGAAAGGTCCAGTACCAAAGAGCCGCTTTCGCGACAGCGATGTTTGAAGATTGAGGTTATCATGTCCCACGCATTCGATGCCCAGGATCGGGAGGCCGCGGCAGCGCCTTCGCCGCGACGGCAACATTCGGATCGCAGAACCTCGACGTTCAAGACGACAATGGTGATGCGCTCACGGCTTCGAGTCGAGGAGCGGCGGTTGTCCGGCGATCGCCGGCGAAATCAATTTCAGGATTGGCAGACCATTCGGCTTGGCGGCCTTCCGGTCGCGGTGGTGAACCGCAGCGATTCCGCCAAGGTGATGGTCGATGAAGCGCTGAAGCGGCGCGAGCTGTGGCGCTATCCGGCCTATCTGACCTCCACCAATGGCGAAGTGACCTATCGATGCGCCGTGGACGCCGTCGAGCGCGGGCTGTTCCTGCAGGCGGACGCTATTCACGCCGACGGCATGCCGCATGTGTTCGTGTCCCGGCTCAAATGCGAATTCCCGCTGCCGGAACGGGTCGCCACCACGGATCTGTTCCACGATGTGGCGCGCGAAGCCGAAACCCGCGGCGCGACCATGTTCATGCTCGGGGCAACCGAGGCCTCCAACAACATCGCCGCGCAGCTGGTCAAGGATCAGTACCCCGCGATCAAGCTGGTCGGACATCGCCACGGCTTTTTCGCCGACGGCGACGAGGAACTGGTCGTCTGCGATCAGATCGCCACGCTGGCGCCCGATATTCTCTGGGTTTCCATGGGCGTGCCGCGCGAGCAGGAATTCATCGTCCGGAATCGGCATCGGCTGACGTCCGTGGGTGTCATCAAGACCTCCGGCGGACTGTTTGATTTCCTGTCGGGCTCGAAACCCCGCGCGCCGCAATGGATGCAGAATGCCGGCCTGGAGTGGCTATGGCGGGCGTGGCTCGAGCCGAAGCGGCTGGGATGGCGATACCTCAAGACCAATCCGTGGGCGATCTATCTGCTGCTGACGAGATCGGGCAAATAACTATCGCAACAGGTGCCATCGTTCAGGCGTTGCGCCATCGAAGCACGTGGCGCTCGACCCGCTCCAGAACCGCATTGGTCAGATAGCCGATCGCGCCGAGCACGATGATGCCGGCGAACAGATCGGCGCTGCGGAACGAACGCGCCGCCAGAATGATATTGTGGCCGAGCCCGTCGGCGCCGGACAGCATTTCGGTGACCACCGCCAGGATCAGCGACACTGTCAGCGCCAGCCGCAGCCCGGCGAAAATATCCGGCAACGAGTTCGGCAGCGCAATCTTCCAGATCATCTCCAGGCGCGACAATTTTAAAATCCGCGACACCTCGTAGAGCCGCGGCTCCACCGTCTTGAAGCCATGCACGGTGCCGAGCAGCGCCGGCCAGACCGATCCGAAGGCGATCACCGCGACGATCATGCGCTCGTTCAGCCCGAACATCAGCACAAACACCGGGATGACGGCGGACGCCGGCAACGGCCGGATCAGTTCCAGGGTCGGCTCCAGAAATTCGCGCAACGTTGCCGACGACCCCAGCGCGGCGCCGAGCGCCACGCCCAGGACCGAGGCCAGCACGAACCCGAAAAACATCCGCCGGATCGTTTCCGAAAACGCCAACCAGAATTCCTCGGTCCAGAGTTGATCGGATAACGTTTCGAAAGTGCGGTCGGGGCCTGGAAAGAACGCCTGCGGAATCACCCCGGCATTCGATCCCAACTGCCAGAGCCCGATGATGAGCAGCAATACGACTGCACTGCCCAGCCATACCGCGGGTCCGCGAAAATTCATCGCGCGGCCTCCGACCAGTTGCCGAACTTGCCGAACCAGCGCCGCTGCGCCCGCAGCAGCACCGCGTTCAACAGCCAGCCGAGAAACCCGATCCAGAGCAGAAAGGCGAAGACGCGGTCCGCCCGGTCGCCCTCCTGGGCAACGATCAATCCATAGCCGAGCCCGATCGGATTGGTGGTGATTTCCACCGTAACCGCGACCACCAGCGAGATCGATGCGGCGAGGCGCAGTCCGACGAAGACGCGCGGCAAGGCCGCCGGCAGGATGATCTTGGTGACGCGTTCGATCAGCGGAAATTTGAGCGCCCGGGCGACCTCGATCAGGCGCGGTTCGATGCCGCGCACGGCGCCTTCGGTCACGATCATCACCGGCCAGAAGCATGCGAAGGCGACCACCACGATTTCCATCCGGTAGCCGTAGCCGTAGATCAGGAGCGCGAGCGGGATCAGGGCAACCGAAGGCACCGGCCGCAGCGATTCCGTCGACAGCCGCATCAGCGACGCCAACAGGCGCGACAGCCCGAAGGCAATCCCGACGACGACGCCGAAGAACGCGCCGATCGCCATGCCGCCGAGCGCCGCGCCGAAGGTTTCGCGCGTCGCCCGCCACAACGAGCCGTCCTTCACGAGGCCCCACCCGGCCAGCACGATCGCCGAGGGATGAGAGAGACTGGTCGAGATCAGAAATCCGCCCCGCGCCGCGATCTCCCACAGCAGCAGAACCGCCAGCGGAAACACCAGACCCTTCCAGGGCAGCTTCATCGCGGCGGACGTCATCTCAATGCCCCGTGGTCGGCAGCAGATCGAACAGCCGGTGGCGGTAGGCGAGAAAGCGCGCATCTTCCCGGGTGCGAAGCTGATGGCGCGGCCGCGGCAGGTCGATCTCGACCACTTCGCTGATGCGGCCGGGCCGGCTTTCCATCGAAATCACCCGGTCGCCGAGATAGATCGCCTCCTCGAGATCGTGGGTCACAAAGATGACGGTAGTGCCGCTTTCGGCGGAAAGCCTCGCCACCTCATCCTGCAGGTTCTGCCGGGTCATGGCGTCGAGCGCGCCGAACGGCTCGTCCATCAGCAGGATTTCCGGCTCCTGCGCCAGGCAGCGGGCGATCTGCAACCGCTGCTGCATGCCGCCCGACAGTTGCAGCGGAAAGGCGTCGCGCCGGTCGGCAAGGCCGACCTTGCCCAGCAACCGGTCGATGATGGCGGCACGCTCGGAGCGCGGCACCCGCCGCGCCTCCAGCGCCAGCGCGACGTTGTCCGCCACGTTGCGCCACGGCAGCAGGGCGCGGCCGTAATCCTGAAACACCACCGCGAGCTGCCGATCCGGTTCGGTGACCGGCCTGCCATTGAAATACACACTGCCTTGTGTCGGCCGCAGCAAACCGGCGATCAGCCGCAGCAAGGTGGTCTTGCCGCAGCCCGACGCACCGACGATGGAAACGAACTCGCGCTTCCTCACCGCGAGGGAGATGTCCTGCAGGATCAACAGTTCCTTGCTCCCGCCGCCAACCACATAAGAGAGGTCGTTGACGGCGAGAATCGCGTCGGCGGTTGCCGCCGCGTGACCCAGCGGCATTTTGGCGATCGCCGCGGTCATGGCTTGTAGACGACCTTATCGTAGTCCAGCGGCTTCTTCAGCATCGCCTGTTCGAGACAGATCTTGTTCCACTTGTCGAGCGCCTGCGGCTGCACCTCGAAACGATATCGCCCTTGCGAGAACTTCGCCTGAACGTCGGCGGGGAACGGAATATAGACGAGGTTGGCCTTGACGACGATGGAAGGATCCTTCTGCATCATTTCGTCGGCTTCCTTCATGGCGGCACGGAAGGCTTCAACCTCTTTCGGGTTCTTCTTGGTCCATGCCCTGGTCGCCACGAACCAGCCCGACAGCGTTTCGCCCTCGAGATCGGCAATGTAATAGGAAACGACCTTGCCGACATTGGTCTCAAGCCCGCGTGACAGGAACGGCTGCACCGCGAGGATGGCGTCGACCTGTCCCCCGCGCAGCACGTCGATCTGCTGCGCGAATGCGGTTTCGGTAAAGCTGACCTTCTTGTAGTCGCCGCCATTGTCCGCCATCCACTTGCGGAACAGCACGTGGAGGAATCCGTTGAGGCCGGCGGTCGCGACCCGCTTGCCCTCCAGATCCTTTGCGGTCTTGATCGTGCTGTCGGGCCGCACCATGACGGCGACGTCTTCCATGCCCTTGACGTAATATCCGCCGCCCGCCACCACGACGAGATCAAGCCCCTGTTCGATGGCCTGCATGGTGACCGGCGCCGTCGGCGTGGCAACCTGCAGACTATCCGCCATCAGCGCCGCCGGGGTGGTCGACGAGTTCGGCACCAGCTTCATTTCGACCTCGACGCCGTGTTTCTTGAACAGGCCTTCGTTGGCGGCGACGAAAGCGGTCGAGAACGCGGTCGACGCCGAAAAGCCGATGACGATTTTTTCCGCTCGCGCGGGCGATATCAGCGCCGCGAGTACGACAAATCCTGCCGCCAGTCCCCTGGTGCGATGAAGCATGTTGTCTCTCCCTGATCCGTTTGTCTTTTTGATTGTCCGGCGATCCTAGTGAGATCGTCACGCCTGCGCCACGACCCGGTTGCGCAGGACGCCGAGGCGCTCGATTTCCAGCTCCACGACATCGCCCGGCTTCAGGAAACGCCCGAGCTCGAGCCCGCATCCGTTACCGACCGTACCTGAACCGAAGAACTCGCCGGCATGCAGCGTCTCCTCATTGGATACGTGAACCAGGACATCTTCGAACTTATGCTTCATCGAGCCGGAATTGCCCCGTGACCATTCGTCGCCGTTCACGCGCGCCACCATTGTCAGGTTGTTCGGGTCGGGGATTTCATCCGCCGTAACCAGCCAGGGGCCGAGGATGTTTCCGGTATCGAAATCCTTGCCCTTGGCCGGGCCTAGCTGGCACTGCATCTCCTTGATCTGAGCGTCGCGTGCGCTGATGTCGTTGAAGATGCAGTAGCCGAAGATATGGGCGCGCGCGTCCTCGCGCCGGATATTTTTGCCGCCCTTGGCCAGGATGGCGCCGAATTCGAGCTCATAGTCGAGCAGCTTGCAGTAGCGCGGCCACAGCACGTCCTGGCCGGTGCCGATCACGCTGAAGCGGTTGCATTTGTAGTAGATCGGCTGCTCGTACCAGACCTGCGGCAGTTCGACCGTCGCCGGATCGAGTCGCTCGCCCTGTCCGAACAAATGGCGGTTGGCCCGCGCCTGCCGCAGATGCTGCTCGAAGCACAGGAAATCCCGCATCTGGCGCGGCTCGGGTACCGGCGCCAGCAGGCGCACGTCGGAGAGTTTAGCGGTGGCCGCCGGCTTCTGACTTAAGCTGTTGGCTTCGTCGAGCGCCGAGGCGCCACCGTCGATCAGGGACAGCATGTCGCGGAAATGCGCTGCCGCGGGTTTTGCAGCGGTGAAATCCGAGATCGTGCTGCCATCAGCCAGCAATGAACCGATGTGTCGCACGCCATTGGTTTCAAAGGTCACGAGTTTCATGATGCGGTTCCCTCGAGCATCTCCCGCCCGGGAGCCGTGTCATGCAGATCCGGGTAAATCGACGACAGCCGCGTCTTGTCGTAGAACGTCGCGTTGTAAGCCGGCCGGCTGCGATAACGAGCGAGCCAGCCGCCGGTGTGCGGCTGCTTCTCCCACAGCCAGGCCAGTCCGAGATCGTCCATCCGGTCGAACAGCGGCGCGACACAGGCGTCGGCGATGGTCAATTGATCGCCCATCAGCCAGTTCCGGCCATCCTGCAACGTCGCTTCCATGCGTATCGCGGTGTGGCGGAACCGCTCCAGCGCGTTGCGGATGTCGCGTTTGCTGAACCCGTCCTGCCCCATCTGCTGGTAGAAGTGCTTGCGCAACGGACGCGCCTGCGCCACGCCCTCGAACTCACCGGTGTCCAGTTCCTTGAAGTGGCGGACGAAGGCCTGGTTGAACGACGGAAAGCGCACCGCGACCGTCGGCACTTCCTCGAAATAGCGCATCCAGGCCCGCATCCGGCCGCGGGCGACCGGATCGCGCGGGGTCATCGGCGTCTGCGGGAACACCTCGTCGAGATATTCCATGATGACGGAGGAATCGACCACCGGGTTGCCATCATGGACCAGCGTCGGCACCACGCCGTTGGGATTGATCTTGAGGTAGTCCGGAGCCAGATGTTCCTCCAGACGAAAATTGATCTGGCGGTCCTCCCAGTCGAGGCCTTTCTCGTGCAGGCACAGCCGCACCTTCTGGCTACAGGTCGAATAGGCATTGTTGTAAAGCGCAAGCATCGCCGCCTCCCTCAATGCGAATGAACGTGGCCGTCGCCGCCGCAAGCCGGACAACCCTTGGCGGCGCGTTCGAAATGCGCCTTCGCCATCAGGCTGAACATACGCATGACGTCGGGCGGATTGCGGTCCTTGGCGAAATCACGGTAGGCGGCATTGACGTTGACGATGACGCGCTCCGGTTCACCCCAATCGCGGAACGCCTCCCAGGAGATGTCGCGCGCCGCTTCCTCGTCGGTCATGCCGGCATCGAAACGCTTGCGGGCTTCGACCAGAATGAACTCGAAATAGCTCTTCAGCTCGCGCACGCCATTCTTGTCGGTAATGGCGCCGTGGCCGGGCACCACCACGTCGACGTCCCAGGCCAGAATCTGGTCGCACGCCTTGATCCAGTTCGAGATCGGCCCGGCCCACACCACCGGATGCCCCTTCACGAACATGATGTCGCCCGAGAACACGATGCGGTCCTGTGGCACATAGACCAGGAGATCGCCGTGGGTATGCGCCGGACCAACCTCCAGCAATTGCACTTCCTTGGATCCGACCCGCAGCGACATCGCTCCATCGAATGCGTCGCTCGGCGGCACGTTGACGACGCCGGAGAAATCGAACCGGCTGCCCATCACCTCATGCATGAAGGCACCGGCCTCGCCGAGCTGCTTCCAGTTGCTCATGCGTTCGCGCAAGAATTCCGGCGGCCGCTCCAGCATCTCGTTGACGCAGGCCCGGGTGCCGATGATGCGGGCGTCGGCCACCAGCTGGTTGCCGAAGGTATGGTCGCCATTGGCGTGGGTATTGACGAGCGTATCGATATGCGACGCCTGCGGAATCTTGTTCCGCATCGCCGACAGCATCTCGCGGGTCGATTTAAGATCGAACAGGGTGTCGACCAGCAGGCTGTCGTCGCCGTCGACGATCAGGCCGGCATTGCTGTAGCCCCAGGATCCATCCGGCACCAGCCAGGCAAAACTGCCGCTACCGAGATCGTGAAGTCCTTTTTGGTATGGCCACCGGCTCAATTTGCTCTCCCTTGTGCTTTTTTGACGCCGCCGGCTTGGTGCCGGCGATCTTTGGCCGCGGTTGCGGATGGTTCGAGCGCGCGACGGCGCTGCTGACGAATTTCGAGGTCAGCCTAATTCGCTGGCTGTCTTTCGGCGCCGCCATACCGCCGGCGATGAACATCGTGAGCTGATGCACCAACTCGTCGGAATCGCTCAGGTCGGCGTGCCCGCCCGAGATGAACGACAGGCGGTTGCCCTGGCCGCGTTCCGAAGCCCCGAACAGGATCGAGCTCACCATGAAATAATAGCGCCAGAACAGTGCCTTCTTGTCGAGGTGCGGAATGGCCTCCGCAAACGCCTCGACAAACCGCAACGCGACCTTGTCGAAATATTTCTTGATGATCTGGTCGACGGTTTTGGTCGGAGCCACGCGCTGGTGCAGGATCATGTTGATCAACAGCGCGCCGTCGCGCCCGCCCTCGTGCAGAACATAGGGCTCCATGAAGAAGAACACGATTTCCTCGACGCCGAGCGGCTTGCCGCCGGCAGCCAGCTTTCGCTCGGCCAGCAGCGCCAGCCGCCGGCGCGAGATCCGGTCGGCCAGATCGTCGAACACCGCGAAGGCCAATTCCTCTTTCGAACCAAAGTGATAATTCACCGCCGCGAGATTCACGCCGGCTTCCTGCGTGACCATCTTTAGCGTGGCGTTCTCGACGCCCTTCTCGGCAAACAGCCGCTCGGCGGCCAACAAGATGCGGTTCCGGGTCGTCATGATTTCAAATGCCCATTTCAAATGGATATTTGAATCCGGGCGAGCCAATGTCAACCGGCAATTTTTAGATGCCCGGGAGTTGTAGGTGCAATTTTTCGGAGCGTATTGCGCTGCGTGGTGAAACGACGGATGACGCGGAATTTACCGTCGAGCCGCGCGAAGCACGGACGCCGCAGCTAATCCGTCGCTTAGGACGGGGCGGGCCTCATCGTCGCCAGAACGCGATATCAGGCCGGCGGAGGAAGAAAGTTGATCTCGTATTCGCTGGCGATGCGAACGACTTCTTCGGGATTCGACATGTTGCTGATCCGGTCGAACAACGTCTTCAGCGACCGCGTGGGGGTGACCCAGAACAGGCTCGTTGCCGTCTCCCCCGATTTGTTGAAGATGCCGTGCGCAATGCCCCTGGAGAGGCGAACGAGATCGCCGGGCTTCGCCACCGATTCCTTGCCATCGAGCCAGATGTCGTACTTGCCGCTCAGGACATAGATGAATTCGTCCTGCGTGAAGTGAACATGCGGCGGGACGAAGGTGCCGGCTGGAAACACGGCGTGCCAGGCCAGGGAGTCCGTCGCGTGCTGCTTGAGCGTGTAGGTCTGGCCCAGAATATTCCAGACCACATTGTCGAAGCCTTCATTCGCTGCAGTGATGCCGGCAAGCATGGCAACCATTGTTTTCTTCCTCTTGTGCGGGTGACAGCCGGCTCAGCCGGCCAGGAAATCGGTGACGCGTTGGCCGGCCGAAGGCGTCTCCTCGAAAACCAGATGACCGGTCGCCGGGACCAGTTCGAGGCGCCCGTCGGGAAGACCGGCCATCCAGGCGCGGCCCTGGGCGGTCGGACGCAGGCGGTCCTCGGACCCCCAGAGCACCAGCGTCGGCATGGAAATGCGATGCACCCAGTGGGCAAGCTTTGGATTGCCCTGCGGATTGTCGCGAATGAGCCGGGCGTAGCAGCCGACCTCCCGCCCCAAACCGGCGTCGAATCCGGGATCCTGTTGGCTGGGGAAATAGCGCAACGCCGCCATGGGATCGTGCGTCAGATAGGATGGCAGCTCTTGCGGAGCAATCTGGAACAGATCGGGCGCCGGCGCCTCCTCGACAACCAAGCCGGCAGGGGCGACGAGCACCAACCGACGCAGTCGCTGCGGCTGGCGGATCGCAAATTCCGCCGCCATCCATCCGCCCAGCGAAAAACCCGCAAGGTCGAACTGCCTGAGGTCGAGCCGGTCGAACAGATCCATATAATGGAGGGCATAATCCTCGATCGTATCGAGCGCGACGGCGTCGCCGGATTCGCCGAAGCCGGGGTGATAGGGGATGATGACCTTGTGGTGCGCGGCCCAGCTATGCGCGACATCGAAACCGGTAAACGTGCCGGTGCCGTGCAGAAATACCAGTTCCGGCCCGCTCCCGATCGAGTAGACCACCGTTTGAATGCCGTTGATGCCGTATTCGGCGCGGGCAAATCCGGTCATGTCGATCCTGGGCTTCGCAATTGTCTCTGTCATGCTCGACTTCTCTGTTGCAGACCAAAGGATCCGGCCGCACGTGCCGGGATGTCGCTCATGCCGCGGCGACGCGGCAACCTTTCAGGTGTGAGGCAAATTGCTCGGTGGCATCTTCGATGCGCGAGATGGTCACGGGCGCGACTGGCCGGCCGGCGGTGAACTCGGCGGCGCTGGCGTAAATTGCCGTCGAGATCGTACAGGCCTCGAAGAAGCCGAACAGCGGCCGAAGCTGATGCTCGACGACGAGCGAGTGACGCAGCCCGCCACCGACCGCCGTGAGCAGAACGGGCCGGTTCTTCAGCGCACCGCCACCGATCAGATCGAAGACATGCTTGAACAAGCCCGGATAGGAACCCTGGAACACCGGGCAGCCGATCACCAGTCCGTCGGCGGCCTCGATCGCCTCGATCACCGATCGGGCGCTGTCATCCAGGGCGCCGCGCGAAAACGCGCCGAGGCCAGGACCGGCATCGACCAGATCGAGCACTTCCACCTCGACGCCATGCCGGTCAAGCAGCTCGACGGCGACGGCCTCGACCAGCGCGCGCGCCTTGGCCGGTCGCCAAGTGTTGCCGCAGAAACCGATGATGCGGTGGTTCGACATCCGGCGCGGCCCTTAGCCGTTTATTCCGAACACCGACCATTGAGCGCCCGGGCCCGGCAGACCCAGAAGCGCACGACCGCACTCCTCGATCATCTGGTCCGCCATCAGGATGTGCTGGGTTCCGGCATGGATGTCGCGATAGAAGCGCTGCATCGGCGTGTTGTGGAGCGAAGCTCCCCGCGCCGCGCGATGGGCAAATGTGCCGACGTCCGATACCACATCGTGGATGTGCCTGAGCGCGAGCTTGATCATGGTCATCTGCTGCAGGGACATAGCCTCGCCCCGGACAAAGATCTCGGAAACGTCGCGCCAGGTCTCATAGACCAGAGCGCGCGCAGCACGGTAGCGTGCCTCGGCCTGCGCGAATTGAAACCTGAAACTGGCGCTGTCGCTCGACTTTCCAAACGGGTCCTGTCTCGACACGATGACTTTCACGAGTTCGTCCAGTAACCTGCGCCCGACACCGACCGCCCACCCGGAGTGCGCCCAGGCGCTGTAGCCGGTGAGACCGAGTGCGCCTTGCGCTCCGCCGCGCCGCGGCGCGCCGATCTCGAAGTCGTAGGTCATGGGGGTGGGAACGAACAGCTCTTCGCCTTCGCTGAGCGTGTAGTCGAAACTCCCCGTCGCGCGCAGGCCCAGCACGTCCCAATTGCCCAGCAGTTTGACGGTCGAGCGAGGGTGATGGGTGATGACGATCTTGGGCTGGCCATTGGGCAGGATCACCATGTCCTTGCCGTCGGGATCGGTCACGAAGCAACCGGAGTGAATCCATTCGGCGTGGTAGATCGCACTGCCATACGCCCATCTGCCGCGAATCATGAAGCCACCCTCGACCGGACGCGCAAAGCCGCGGGGGACGCCATTGCCGGCGATCGTAATGTCCACGCCGTCACCGAACACTTTCTTGATGCCTTCGTCTTCGATATAGATGGCCATCGTCGCGCCCTCCATATTGTTGACGAGGGTGCACCAGCCGACCGAGGCATGCGCGTGGGAGAGACGTTCCACGATCGTCATCGCATCGAAAGGCAGGAGTTCGGCCCCGCCGACCTCCTTCGGATACAACATTGTATAGATCCCGGAGGCGCGCAGCGCGGCGACCACATCATCGGTCAAATAGCCGAGGCGCTCGGCTTCGCTTGCCTTCGCTTCGATCAGCGGCAGCAGTCCGTCGACACGGGCGTGAAACTCCGAGACGGTGGTCCCTGCGGCTTCGTCGAAACGTTTCAAAGGCAAGCTCATGATATCAAATCCTCCAACCAGCCTGATTGACCTGCCGCCATCCACGGATGCGTCGCGTTCGGCGGCGAAGGCTCGAAACGGATCCGCAAGATTTCACCCCGGACGTACGCGTCCGGGAGGATAACGCGATTCATTATTCACGCTCCCGAACAGGGAGCGCGCCGAAGAGCTTTGCAACACAGTGAATTTCCGTTGAACCATGCGGCCGACCCTTTATCGGGATCGTCGCCGTCCAATCGCGCTTGGTCTTTGACGCTAGGGGGACCACCCCAGGGCGGCAATCCCCCTCCATGGGGGGTATCTCGACCGTCGCCGCTATGGCTGAATATCCATGTGCCTTGCATGTGTGCAGCCGGGCATCGTCCTGCCGATTCATGTTGCTCGATCGGAGAACCGGTTTCGAGAAAGCGCGTGCAAATGAGGTCGGATGCAGTAGCATCGACAGCTCGAGGCGTCTTCGGTGAACGCGCGGCAGGAACTCGGAAGGGGGACACGTGCTACCGGTTCATGATTCTCCGGAATTCCATCTGGCCGATCGCCTGTTGTCGGTCGCGGAGAGCCGATCCATTGAAGCCCTCGGCGCCGCCTGCGGTCTGACCATGACCGAACTCACCGGCTCTCCCACGGTGGGCCTCTATCTGCTGAAGAACGAAGAGCCGAGCCTTCTCTACAGTCAGCACGTTCCGCGCGGTTTCCTCGACGACTACAAAGCCGGATTTGTGAAGTGCGACCCCATTCTTGAATGTGTCTTGAGTGAGGGCCGGGCCGTCGACGGCGCATCGCTGCTCGGAGAGCACGGCTGGCCACGCAGCACCCTGTTCGAATTGCTCCGGCATTGGGGCTTCAATCACAATATGTGCGGACCGCTGTGGATCGAAGACCGGATCGTCGGCGTATTCTATACGGCCACCCGCGACGTCGCCGCCCCCTACACCCCGTTGCTTCGACAGCGCATGGAGATGCTCTGCCGCGCCGGATCGCTGGCGCTGACCAACATGATGAAGGCAGGCGACCTCGACGGCGATCCGGGCACTGCGATCGCGGTTCGCAATCTTCCCGCACCGACGCCTCCGGAGCTGCTCCGCGAAAAACTTCCGCCCCGCTCGGCCGAAGTGGCATTCCGGGTATGCCGTGGCCAAACCAACAAGGAGATCGCCCGGGAGATGGGCATCTCCGATCAAACCGTGAAAGAACACGTTGCCAATCTGTGCAAACGCTTCGGGGCTCACAACCGGACCGAACTGGCCGGGTATATCCTGAGCGGCACGCGTCGCCAGTAATTGTTTCAGCCTGAGGAGGCCTGGATAGCAGCCGGGTCGATGCGATTTCGACAGGCGATAAAAACCAGTGCCACCAGAAGCACGGCGGTAAACGATGTCGACCGAAGGAATGTCGTCTCGGTGAAGTTGATCTGGTAGCTGAGCGCCATGAAACCGACAATCACGGCGCAATGGGCGCGGGGAAGCGCACCGGTCGCCATCAGGAGATCTATTCGCTTGGCAAACAGAACCGTGCTCACAAAGAACAGCGAAAATCCGACCAGGCCGGTTTCGATCAGGATGGCGATATAGCCATTGTGATAATTATCCAGCACCCAGCCGTGGTTCTGCTCGAAAGCATCATAGATCCTGGCGACGGTCCAGAACCCGTTGAGCCCGAACCCGAACAACGGCGCGTCGTTGAAATGGCCCAGTGCGTGCTGCCAGATGAACGTTCTTTCCGTGAAGTCGATTTCAGCGCCGAACAGATAAACGTAGGCATAACCCGTCAGGTACATGTACCCGATCAGGATCATCGCCAGCAGGCACATGCCGGACGGAGCGATGGCAAGAACCCGGGTCCATCGATCGAACCATTTGGAAAGCAGCAGAGCGACGCAGGCCGCGACAGCCAGGGCCCCACCGCCGCGCGACTCGGATCCTGCCGCACAGGCAATCCCCGGCAGAAAGCTGGCGAGAAACATCGGCCAGCCGCTCCCGGTCAGACCCCGGTAGCAGGCGAAGAACATCAAATAGGCGCCCAGCACACCCAGCGTCTGCTTCGACTCGAAGATGCCCTGCCATTGCCCGTCATGGAAATAGCTGTGGTCGATGCCGATCTCGGGCACGAATATGACGTAGTAAAGCGAGGCCATTGCCGCGAGCCAAAGCCCCAGCGTCGTGGCCGCGATGATGTCCTTGATTCCCAGCCGCGTCGCCATGCGATACGCACCGAATGTCGTAATCGCCAAAGCCGCACTTTTCATCAGCGACTCCGGCAGGAGATCGGTCCACAGCACCGATACGATGGCGTAGATGTAGAATGTGGCGAAGACGATCGTGTCGACGCCCGGCTTCGAGCGAGAGACCGGCCTTACAAAGGCGCTGGCACAGATCAGCAGGACCCACAGGGCCAGCGAAATCGCCTGCTGCAGGAACGGCTGGGTGACCGGCCAAATCTCGGGATTGAAGTTGCTTGTTGAAAACAGGACGTTGAGCGGGATCGAGAGCCGCATGATGTTGCGGGCCACCCGCTCGCCGAGCGCGTCGAGCCTCACCACCGAAGCGGCGGGACGCGAAGATGCGGTCTCTACGACTACCATCTATCGACTTCTAAATCGGTGCGACTAGAATAGCTTCGGAAGTTTCCTTGTCTCATGCAACGGGTACTTAAGCATGGTTAATGCTTTCTCAATCCGGCAGAACGGCGCGCGAAACCGGTAACAAAATCCGTGGCGCCGTCGTTGACAGGTTTGCCGGCGAACGGGGCCCGGAAAGAACTCTGAAGCGATGCGGAACCGGCCTTCCAGATCGATTGCCTTCGCGAGCGCGGTCATCGCCTTGTGTTGCTGCCTGTTTGGCACAACGCAGCAGGCCCGGTCGGCGGAACGAGCCGCCGAGATGCTGAAAAACATGGGCGCCGGCGTCAACATCCTGGGTTATGACGGGATTTGGGATGGTCACAGCGACGCCCCATTCAGGTTGAGCGGCTTTCGCCGCATCCGCGATGCGGGGTTTCGCCATGTGAGGATCAACCTGTTTGCGTTCGGCCGAATGAATTCAGACCACCGGCTCAATCCGGCAACCCTGCAAGCGCTGGATAATGTCATCGAGCAGGCGACCTTGAATGGCCTCATTCCCATTATCGACGAACACGACGTCAATGAATGCCAGGAAACACCCAGGAGCTGCGCCGAGAAGCTGAGAGCATTCTGGCTGCAGATTTCCGCCCGTTACGCGCATCAGTATCCCACCGTCGTCTACGAAATCCTGAATGAACCAGGCGGCAACATGAACCGCGACCAGTGGAACGCCCTGGCCCTGGAGATTCTGCACATCATCAGAAATGTCGATGCCGACCGTGTGGTCATCGTCTCCGGACTCAACTCCGACGATCCCCAGAGCATGCAGAACATCGATTTGCCGGATCGGGATCGAAACATCATCCTGACGGTGCATTACTACAAGCCATTCGTTTTTACGCACCAGGGAGCGCCGTGGTCCGAACTGAAAACCTCAGGCCATATCCCGTGGGGCACCAGTTCCGACAAGGACAGCGTGCAAAAGGATTTTGCCGCCATTGGCCGATGGGCACGGGGCCGGCCGGTATATCTCGGAGAATTCGGAGTCTATGAAAAGGCCGGGATCGAGAGCCGGGCCCAGTATCTGTCCTTTATAGCCCGATCCGCCGAGCTTGCGGGCTGGTCCTGGGCCTGCTGGCAATTCGACCATGATTTTGCGTTGTTCGACTGGTCGAAGGATCGTTGGATCACGCCACTGTTGCGTGCACTTGATCCCTCCGCAATGTCGAAATAGGCAAGCCGGGCGCTATGCGCGCGCAGCGGATCAAGGGTGCGCCAGCAATGCCCGCATGACGGACGCATCGGGCTTGCCGGTCTTGTCATCGAGCAGTCCAAAGCCCTGCGCCAACTCCCAATGCGTCCAGCCCCAGCAATGCTGCTCGGTGAAATCGACAACGGACCGAAGCCAGCGAAGGCGGCTTTCCGGAGGGGCCTGCGCCTTGAGCACGCCGAACTCGTTGACAATCAGCGGACGCGAAAACTGCTTCTGCCAAGCCACCGCCGGTTCGAGCTGCGTGACGACGACATCGCCTTGTCGCGCCAGCTCGATCGCATGGTCGAGTTCGTGGAGCGCACGCGCGTTGTTTACGTCGACCAGTTGCTGCCTGATATCCTTGACGACGGCGCTGTCCGGCTGGATCGGATACGGCAATCCACGGATGTTGCTGAGCGGATCCGCGGCATCCCAATGGCCCTGATGGGTGAAGGCCATCGGATCGTAAAAATGGATGGCATAGACCACATTGGGATCTTCCAGCGGACGAAAGTTCGGCAGTGAATCGGCGCGCTGCCAATTGGTCGGGCCGACAA
>JAQGJF010000599.1 GCA_028290765.1 Tardiphaga sp. | reverse complement strand
CCAGTGGCACCTTGCGGACGTGAACCTTCAGGATCTGCTCGCGGCCGACGACGTCCGGGTTCGGCACGACCACCTGGCGGTCGAACCGGCCCGGGCGCAGCAGCGCCGGATCCAGCACGTCCGGCCGGTTGGTGGCGGCGATCAGGATCACGCCTTCATTGGCCTCGAACCCGTCCATCTCGACCAGCAACTGGTTGAGGGTCTGTTCGCGCTCGTCATTGCCGCCGCCGAGACCGGCGCCGCGATGACGGCCGACGGCGTCGATTTCGTCGATGAAGATGATGCAGGGCGCGTTCTTCTTGGCCTGCTCGAACATGTCGCGGACACGGCTGGCGCCGACGCCGACGAACATTTCGACGAAGTCCGAACCGGAGATCGTGAAGAACGGCACGTTGGCTTCGCCGGCGACCGCGCGCGCGATCAGCGTCTTGCCGGTACCGGGAGGTCCGACCAGCAGCACGCCGCGCGGAATCCGTCCGCCGAGGCGCTGATATTTTCCGGGATCGCGCAGGAATTCGACGATCTCCTGCAGGTCCTGCTTGGCCTCGTCGACGCCGGCGACGTCCTCGAAGGTGACACGGCCATGGGCCTCGGTCAGCATCTTGGCGCGCGACTTGCCAAAGCCCATCGCCTTGCCGGCGCCGCCCTGCATCTGCCGCGACAGGAAGATCCACACGCCGATCAGCGCGATGAAGGGCAGCCACGAGACCAGCAGCGAGACGAACCACGGCACGTTGTCGCCCGGCGGCTTCGCAGTGATCGAGACCTTGCCGTTATACAGGCGCGAGACCAGCGTCGGATCGTTCGGCGCATAGGTCTGGAAGCTCGATCCGTTGGTGAAGGTGCCGTGAATCTCCGGTCCCTGGATCACGACGTCGCGCACGTGGTTCTGATCGACTTCGGTCAGGAGCTGCGAGAAGGAGATGTCCTGCGACGACGCCCGCTGGCCGGGATTTTGGAAGAGGGTGAACAGCGCCAGCAACAGCAAGACGATAATTACCCAGAGGGCGAAATTGCGCAGATTCGCGTTCATCGATCTTCCTTCGTCGCCGCGCGGATCGCGGCCTTGATTTCCCTTGGGTCGCCTCAAGGGATCACCCTGGGTCGGCTGAACTACAATCTAGGTGCGGCAGGGGTCGATGCCAAGGGAACTGGTCGGGACTATTTAGCGCATCATAGCCCCATTCCAGCTCAAATAATGGCGGTGGAATCGATGTTTCCCCACGGTGGTTAAGGCATCGCGCGCAATTTAGGGCCTCAATTCGCGCTTCGCCGGCGGGGCGGGGCCGGTTCGATTCGAATCCGGTCCTCGGTGAGGCTTACCAGCGCACCGGCGAGGGTCTGTTTCAGCCGCATCCGGCCTTTTACGGGCTTTTGCGCGCCGGCGCGGTCCAACGCCACCACCAGCGCTTCAACCTTGCCCAGTTCCGCCGGCCCTTCATGGCCAAGCCGGTCGATGATTCGCGCCAGCAGGCGAACGCGGATTTCCTCGGACAAAGCGGCAAACACGGTTGCGTCGAATCCGGGCTGCGCCATGCCGCCGTCCTTGAGCGCCAGAAAACGCTCGGCGCCGTCGACCAGGACTTCCAGCGCCGTATTGGCGCGCGCGAGCCTCGACGCCAACCGCGCCAGGTTGCGCGAATCGCAGCCCTCGGACGCCAGCGCCGGCATCAGCGCGCGGAAACGCGGCCGGGTGAAGTTGGTATCTTCGTTGGTCGGATCGACCGCGAAGCCGATCCTGGCTTTGATCAAAGTGGCGACCAACCGCGATTTCGGCAGGTGCAGAAATGGTCGCGCCAGCACCACGCCGTCGCGCTCCGACTGGCGCGCCATCGCCGCCAGCCCGGCCAGGCCGCTGCCGCGCGACATCCGCATCAGCAGCGTCTCGGCCTGGTCGTCCCTTGTGTGGGCGGTCAGGATGTGGGTCGCGCCGATGGCGCCGGCCGCCTTCGCCAATAGCCGATAGCGCGCGTCGCGGGCCGCCGCCGGCAGGCCGGTTCTGGGCTTGGGTCCGGTCCAGCGCACAGTGCGATGCGGCAGATCGAGCGTGCCGGCCAGCCGCTTGACCTCGCGGGCTTCGCGCGCGGCCTCGGCGCGCAGACCGTGATCGACGGTGATGGCCATCAGGCGCGGACCGCGGCTTTGCGCGGCGCGCCAGCGTGCCATGAGCCACATCAGCGCAACCGAGTCCGGCCCCCCCGACACCGCCAGAACGATCGCCGGCACGGCCTTCCAGTCGCCAAACAGGTGTTTCGCATCCTTGGCCGAGATCGGCGCATTGTCATCGTCGAGCATGGCGTCGGAAAACCAGTTTCCTGCCCCGGATCAGGTCCGGGGCTCATGCCTTAGCACTTAACCCGCTTTTGCTCACGGTCCACGGCCTGCTTCACGCCGGCCGAGGCGCGGGGATATTTCCGGGTCACTTCGCCCAGGGCCGCGCAGGCGGCTTCCTTCTCCTTCAGCGCCGCCAGCGACTGGCCGAGACGCAGCAGCGCGTCCGGGGCTTTCGCCGAGCTATCGAATTTGGTCGTCACCCCGAGAAAGGATTCGGCCGCGTCGCGATAGAGCTGGCGCTGGAAGAAGCTTTCGCCCAGCCAATATTGCGAATCCGCGACCAGCGGATTGCTGGGATATTTCTGGGCGAAATTGCGCATCGTCTCCTCGGCCAGCGCGTAGTCGCGCCGCTGCATGTAGCCGATGCCGAGATCGAATTCGTCCTTCGGGGTCTGCCCCGGGGGCGCCGTGGTCAGCGCGCCGGTGGCATTGGTGTTGCGCGGGGGCGGCGGCGGCAAGGCGCCTCCCGGCTCGCGCGGCCCGTTGGTATTGGCCAGATCGAGCGGCTCCCCTGCCCCGCGACCGCCCGGCGCCTCCCCCGTGACCGGAAGCTGTCCGCCCCCCAGAGCCCGCGGCGCGCCCGGCGCATTCGGATTCTGGTTGGGGTCGAAGGCATCGCCGCGCCGGCGGCCCGGCGCTGCCGGGGCCCCGGGCTCCTGGGCGATCGGCGCCGGCGCCGCGATCTGCGGGTCATAGCCGCCCGGCGGCGGCTGTCGTGGGGCGGGCTGCACGGCCGGCGCGGCCGCGACGTTCGGCCGGGTGGCGGCCGCGGCCGGAGGCGCTCCGGCCTGCAACTGCCGGATCTGCTCCTCGAGCTGCCGGTTGCGGTATTGCAGCTCTTCGTTCTGGCCGGTGACCTGCCGCAACTGGTTCTCCAGCTGCTGGATCCGCATTTCCGGATCGACGTCCTCGGAAGTCTGCGCATAGCCATGCGACGAAAGCGCCAACGCCACGAAGAGCGCAGCGGCGCGGGCAGTCCTATGAAATCTGGATGACATTTTTGCCTGACGAAAGATTTGCGTCACGTGAGCGCACAACAGATTGAAAGCGTGAGTACGCCAAAAATGTGACTGGTGTCCAATGGCTAGCGCGCGGGATGTGTGTCCGTTAGCCGCGCGATTTGAAGGCTGCGGTCATTGATCCCTCCCCCTTGTGGGGTCCGATCGAGCTTTGCTCGATCGTGGTCGGCCGAGCGAAGCGGAGGCCGGGGTGGGGGTCCACGCACGCAGTCGCTCGTTGCTCCCCCACCCGACCGGCCTATCGGCCGGCCACCCTCCCCACAAGGGGGAGGGATAAGAAAGGAAGCACTCAGCGAACCCAAAGCCCCCAAAACAAAACCGGCGCCCAAGGCGCCGGTTTGAACTCACAAGGACGCCTGCGCTTTTACGCGCCGGCGTTCAGCACCGTGACGGCGCGCCGGTTCTGCGACCAGCAGGAGATGTCGTTACACACCGCGACCGGGCGCTCCTTGCCGTAGGAAATCGTCCGCATCCGGCTGGCGTCGATGCCACGCGAGGCCAGGAAGGTGCGAACCGACTGGGCGCGGCGGGCGCCGAGTGCGATGTTGTATTCGCGGGTGCCGCGCTCGTCGGCATGGCCTTCGATGGTGAAGGAGTAGCGGTTATAGCTCTGCAGCCACTGCGCCTGCTTTTCCAGGGTCGCGATCGCCTGCGGCGACAATTCGGTCTGGTCGCTCTCGAAGAACACGCGGTCGCCGACATTGACCACGAAGTCCTGCTGGCTGCCCGGGGTCGCCGCGCTGGCCATGGCGCCGTCGGCGCCGAGCGGGTTCTTGTTGGCACAAGCGCCCATCGACAGCCCGACCGCGAGTACCACAGCCAGTTTCAATCCCTGGAGGATACGCATCTGATGTTTCATTCCGGAGCCTCCACGCTCACGTTTTTCCAACTGTTATCCGGTCTACAGGGCGATGGTTAAGCGAACGTTCCGTCAACCTTGATGAGGTGTTGCGCAACCGCATCAAATGCCGCCAATTAGCGAAAAGCAATCGCGATAGTTAATGATTTGTAAATGTGGCGCTAAGGTGAAGGGCAAGCGGCTGAGCCGCCGGAACGTTCGATCGGACCGGCTGGAACTTGCCGCATTTCCGGCAGATGCACGCCCTCAGGCGTGAGTTACGGGCCCGGGGTCAGGCGCTCTGGACGGCGGCGGACGCGCACTCGCACGGAAAGTCGCGCACATTGAGCGGGGCCGCGCGGCGCTCGTTGCCGCGATCGAACAGCATCCGCCGCTCGAAGGCGCTGGAGTGCAGATAGGGATAACGCGCAAACACCTTTTCGCGCAGCGTCGGATAATGCGCCGCCATCAACCCAACCGGCTTCAAGAGGCCGGGAAACAGGCGCGGCTCGCACAGCGGCTCCTGCAGGAAAATCCGGCGGTAGAACGCCTGATGTTCGGCACGCACGGTGGCTAGCCCGATATCGGCATTGAAATGCACGCCCGCGACATAGCCGAGCCGAACCGTCGCGTAGGGAAGTTCAGGAAACCGCTTGGCCTTTTCGGGATCGGCGACGAAGCGGGTTGGATCGACCAGGGTCCGGCCGCGCGCCAGTTCGGGCCGCAGGATATCGGGAAAAACCTCGACCGATGGCGACGTTGGGTACTCAGGCGTAGCGACGCTGACGCGAATCGAGCTGCAAAGCTCGCCATGAATGTAGACACCGAAAATAAAGGACCAGGGCGAGTCGTCGAAGCGGTCGGTGACGCGTTCATCGTCCGACGGCAGGATTGCCCCTTCACGCAGATACGCCCGGTAGCGCAGCCGATACATCTCTTCTTTTTGCTCGGGCGTCTCCGCAAGCCGATAATCGACATTATCGAGGAGATCGGCGCTGCGCCCGGGAGTTATCGAGGTTACCTCGGCCGCAGATCGCATTTAAACACTTCCCCCACACGTAACAACTAGAACGCGTATTATCAAATGTTAACCCGTTCTTAATGTCAATGCAAAGGGATCAGGCCGTTAGGGTTAATCAGCGGACCCGGCCTTTTGCGTCGAAAAATGCATTTTCTGTGGAAACTTGCGGACCTCGGTGAATTCTCAGGCGATCGACCGCGACGGCAGCGCAAGCGGGGTTTCGCCCGACAGCCGGCGGCCATGCGAGGCGTTGAGCAACTGGCGCACCCGCGCCGCCGGAACCGGCCGGCTGAACAGATAGCCCTGCGCCTCGGTCACGGTACCGTCGGCGCTGATCAATTCCAGCTGCTCGTTGGTCTCGATGCCTTCGACGACCACCGACATCCCGAGGTCGGCGCTCAGCCGCGCCACGCCGCGCAGCAGCGTCAGCGGGCGGTCGGAATCGATGCCCTCGAGGAAGGAGCGGTCGATCTTGACCTTCTGCAGCGGGAAATTATGCAGGTAGCTGAGGCTCGAATAGCCGGTGCCGAAATCGTCCAGCGAGATACGCACCCCGGCCGCGTGCAGTTGCGACAGCGCATCGTGGGTCCACTGCGTGTTGCGCAACAGCGACGATTCGGTGATCTCGATCTCGAGACGGTCCGCGGACAGCCCGGACACTTCGAGCGCGTAGCGGACCTCGCTCAGCACGTCGCGCTGATGGAACTGCTGCGGCGAGAAATTGACCGCGACGCTGACGCCCTCCGGCCACTTCATGGCTTCCATGCAGGCCTTGCGCAGGATCCAGCGGCCGAGGTCGATGATGAGGCCCATGTCTTCCGCGACCGGAATGATATCGGCCGGGGAGACCGTGCCGCGTTCCGGATGATTCCAGCGCAGCAGCGCTTCGCAGGTCGAAATACGGCCGGTTTTGAGATTGACC
>JAQGJF010000113.1 GCA_028290765.1 Tardiphaga sp. | reverse complement strand
ATGTCGGCGGTGCGCAGGCCCTTGGCGAGCACCGCCGCAATGGCCTGGTCGACCTTGTCGGCCAGCGCGCCCATATCGAACGAATAGCGCAGCGCCATCCCGAATGATGCGATCATGGCGATCGGATTGGCCGCACCCGTGCCGGCGATATCGGGCGCCGAGCCGTGCACCGGCTCGAACAGCGCCCGCCGCTTCTTGGTCTTGGCGTCGATTTCGCCGAGCGAGGCCGACGGCAGCATGCCCAGCGATCCCGTGAGCATCGCGGCGATATCCGAGAGCATGTCGCCGAACAGATTGTCGGTGACGATGACGTCGAACTGCTTCGGCCATTTGACGAGGTTCATGCCGCCGGAATCCGCCAGCTGGTGCTCGAGCTGGACGTCCTTGTATTCGCGCGCATGAATCGACGTTACCACCTCGTTCCAGAGCACGCCCGACTTCATGACGTTGCGCTTTTCCATCGAGGTCACCTTGTTGCGGCGTTTGCGCGCCAGGTCGAAGGCGACGCGGGCGATGCGCTCGATTTCATAGGTGTCGTAGACCTGGGTATCGACGGCGCGCTTCTGGCCGTTGCCGAGATCGGTGATGGTTTTCGGCTCGCCGAAATACACCCCGCCGGTGAGCTCGCGCACGATCATGATGTCGAGCCCCTCGACCACCTCGCGTTTCAGGCTCGAAGCTTCCGCCAGCGCCGGATAACACACCGCCGGGCGCAGATTGCCGAACAGGCCGAGATCCTTGCGCAGCCGCAGCAGTCCGGCCTCCGGGCGCGCGTCGTAGGGCACGCTGTCCCATTTCGGACCGCCGACCGCGCCGAAGATCACCGCATCGGCGGCCATCGCCCTGGCCATGGTGGCGTCGGTAATGCTCTTCTGGCTCGCATCATAGGCGGCGCCGCCGACCAGCCCATCCTCGGTCTCGAAATGCGCAATGCCCTGCGCGTTGAGCCAGTCGATCAGGCGCTTCACCTCGGCCATCACTTCGGGGCCGATGCCGTCGCCGGGCAGAAGCAGTAATTTATGGGTCGCCATAATTGTTTACCTCAGGATCATCCCAACTCGTCATGGCCGGGCGAGCCCGGCCATGACGGCCGATATTGCATGTGCGCGGAGTGCTAAAGCGGCATTGCGCGATTGGCAAGACACCGTTGCCCCGCCCGCTCTTGTGCGGCGGCCCGCGACCCTGCAACTATGGTGTTGCCGCCGGAGAATCCCGTGAAAGCCCCCGATGTTCCGTCCTCGCCCGCGCATCCCGCGCGGCTGATCCTCGTTCTGTCGCTGGCGCCGGCCATTGGGCTTGGGATCGGCCGCTTTGCCTATTCGCTGCTGCTGCCGGACATGCGCGACACGCTGGGCTGGTCCTATTCGGCCGCGGGTTTCATGAACACCATCAACGCCGCCGGCTATCTCGCCGGCGCGCTGACGGCGTCGAAACTGGTCAACCGTTTCGGATTGTCCGCCGCGGTGCGGTGGGGAACTCTTGCCTGCATCGTGGCGCTCGTGCTCAGCGCAGTGTCGGCCAATTTTGTCGTCCTTAGTTTTGCCCGGCTGCTGGTTGGTTTTGGGGCGGCGGTGGCCTTCGTGGCCGGCGGCGCGCTGGCGGCGACGATCGCGCAGTCGCGGCCGGAGCGGGCGAGCTTCCTGCTCGGCCTGTTCTATGCCGGCCCCGGGCTCGGCATTCTGGCGTCTGGGCTGTTCGCGCCGTTCCTGCTGCAGGGTTTTGGCACCGGATCCTGGTGGATCGTCTGGCTGGCCTTGGCGCTGTTCTCGATGGTGATGGCGCTTCCGTTGCTGGTGACCGCCATCGACGCCAGGGCCGGGCTCGCCAACGCCGCGCCGGTCAAGTTCAGGATCCGGCCGGTGCTGATCTATCTTGTCAGCTATTTCATGTTCGGCGCCGGATACATCGCCTACATGACCTTCATGATCGCCTATGTGCGCGATGCCGGCGGCAGCGCCGTGGCGCAGAGCGCGTTCTGGTGCCTGATCGGCATGAGCGCCTTCGCCTCGCCATGGGTCTGGCGCGATGTGCTGGCGCGCGGACGCAGTGGCAGCGCCGCCGCGATCATCCTTGGCGTCAACGCGGTCGGCGCCATCATGCCGCTGTTCGGACATTCCGCGCTGCTGCTGGCAAGTTCGGCGCTGGTGTTCGGCGTCGCCTTCTTCGCGGTGGTGGCTTCGACCACCGCCTTCATCCGTTTCAACTATCCGCCGGCCGAATGGCCCAAGGGAATCGCGGCGATGACCATCGTGTTCGGCGTTGGCCAGACGCTGGGTCCATTTGTCGTCGGTGCGATCACCGACGCGATGGGCAGCCTGTCCTATGCGTTGAGCGTCTCGGCGGCGACGCTGGCGCTCGGCGCGGTTTTGGCGGCGTTTCAGCGGCCGTTGGGCGGAGCGGAAACCAAATTGAATTAGCGCTCGCACGAGTCTGGCCTTCTTCCCTCTCCCCTTGTGGGAGAGGGTGGCGCAAGCGAGCGCAGCTCGTTTGCGACGGGTGAGGGGATGGTGAGTCTCGTTGTGCGGCGCCCCCTCACCCGGCACGGACTTCGTCCGCGCCACCCTCTCCCACAAGGGGAGAGGGAAGAAACATCAGCGCCCGCTGAAATCGTTGTAGCGATCAGAGTTCGTAGCCCGGATGAGCGCAGCGATATCCGGGATGGAACATATCGATAAGCCAGCCCCGGATATCGCTGCGCTCATCCGGGCTACGAGGTTGAGCTCGATCAACTGCCGCTGAAGCTGTTGTAGCCCTGGTCTTCCCAGTACCCGCCCTTGTAGTCGTTGGTGACCTCCATCGAGATCACGTATTTCGGGTTCTTGAAACCGAGCTTGGTCGGCACCCGGATCTTCATCGGATAGCCGTAGATCCGCGGCAGGATCTCATCGGCGAATTTGAACGACATCTGGGTCTGCGGATGCAGCGCCGTCGCCATGTCGAGCGGGCTGTTGTAGCCGTCGGAATCCGCGCACTGGAACCAGCAATATTTCGCCCTGGTGTCGGCGCCGACCAGCTTGAGGAAATCGCGTAGCGGCGTGCCGGTCCAGCTCCCGATCGCACTCCAGCCTTCGACGCAAATGTGGCGCGTGACCTGCTTCACCTGCGGCAGCTTGTAGAGCTCTTCCAGGGTCCACGATTTCTTGTTGTCGACGAGACCCCGGACCTCGAGCTTCCAGTCCTTGCCGTTGATATCGGGCGCGTCGTCCTGGTCGTAATAGCCGTTGAACGGAAACGGCCGCGTAATTGCGCTCTCGGAAAAGGTCGGCGCCAGCGCATTGGGGTTGAAGATCGCCGCCTGCACGCCGTCGTTGAACTTCGAAATCTGCGCCAGCATCTTCTCCGCCGAGAAACTGTCCGACACGTCGCAGCCGGTCAGGAGCGTCAGCGCGCCGAGACTGGCGCCGCTGGCGATGAAGCGGCGGCGTGACAGATCCGGCATCAGTTTGGCGGCGTCGCCGACCAGCAGCTTCTTGTCGACGCCGGGGATCAGCAGGGATCGGATACGGCCCATGATTGCCTCCTCAAAGATTGCGTCAGCGGCCGATGATCATGGCGCGCAGGCTTTTCGGGACCAGCAGCGCCAAGGCGACATGAACGATCAGGAACACGACGATCGCCGACATCGCGACGAAATGCACATAGCGCGCGACATCATAGCCGCCGAACAGCGCCGTCAGATATTGCAACTGCACCGGTTTCCAGATCGACAGGCCCGACAGCACAATGACGATGCCGACCAGGATGATTCCGACATAGAGCAGCTTCTGCACGTAATTGTATCTGGTGAGATCGTCATGGGACAGGTGACCGGTCAGCGCGGCCTTGGTGTCGGCGATCACGCCGGAAGGCGAGATCGGCAGCAGCTTCTTGCGAAAACGTCCGGTGGCGAAGCCGAGGATGAGATAGACCAGCCCATTGACCATCAATAGCCACATCGCCGCGAAGTGCCACTGCAGCGCGCCGCCGAGCCAGCCGCCGAGCGTGATCGCGCTGGAAAACCTGAAATTGAACAGCGGCGAGGCGTTGTAGATCTGCCAGCCCGACATGATCATCAGGATCATCGCGAAGGCATTGATCCAGTGCAGCGTCCGGACCCAGGCCGGCTGGATCACCTTGCCGGTGGTGGAGGGCGCTGCGGGTCGTTCGCTGACCGTAATGCTCGACATGATCTGATCCGTGGCAAAGAGGTATTATCAGCCTTTACGGGGGCAGCCCGGGATTCGTTACGGTGGTTTATTCTACCAGTTTCACAAAGACAGGTCATCTCGATCACGAAAAAGCGAGCCGGGTTGCCCCGGCTCGCTTTTGCATCCCGTGGGGGGACGCGCACGCATCCTGAAGGGGACAAATCAGGTGCGCGGAGTGTTCCGCCGTTACGACGCCGGCATCAGCACGGTGTCGATCACATGGATCACGCCGTTGGACTGGTTGACGTTGGGGATCGTCACGGTCGAGGAACCGCCCTTGGCGTCGACGATCATCACCTTGTCGCCCGACTTCTTCACGGTCAGCTCTTCGCCTTCGACGGTCTTGAGCTTCTTGCCGTCGGTCAGGCTGGAGGCCTCGAGCTTGCCGGGAACCACGTGATAGGTGAGGATCTTGTTCAAGGTCGCCTTGTTCTCGGTCTTCACCAGGGTGTCGACGGTGCCGGCCGGCAACTTGCCGAACGCGGTGTTGGTCGGCGCGAACACCGTGAACGGGCCCTTGCCCTCCAGGGTCTCGACCAGGCCGGCGGCCTTCACCGCCGCGACCAGCGTGGTGTGGTCCTTGGAGTTGACGGCGTTCTGGA
>JAQGJF010000097.1 GCA_028290765.1 Tardiphaga sp. | reverse complement strand
GAACATCGATTCCCGCCGCGGCGCCAGCGCCGGACAAGCCGCTGTGGTGCTGCCCAAACCAAGACCCCGACCAACGGCGCCAAAGCCCGCAGAATCAGGGCCTGCAGAATCAAGGCACGCAGCAGCGAAGCCCGCAAAGCCGGGGAAAGCCGCAGGTCCGGATCGCCCCAAGGCGATCACCGAGACAGGGTCTTGTCAGGCCAATGCCTTTGCCGGCCTGCTCAAGGCCCTGAACCTGCCGACGGGATGTGAAACCTGACCGATGGCACGCGTGCCCCCCCAGATCGCCACCGCCAAACAGCAATCGTCCCCCGCGCGTGGCGCAAAGCCGAGGCGGCCGGCCGACGAGGTCAGGCCGCCTGACCCGCAGGAGCGGGCGGGGCGATGCGCATCGCGCAAATGGCTGGCGGCGGACACCTTCGCGCTGGCTTTGTTCGCGGCGATGGCGCTGCTCTGGGTGTCGAACCATCTGTTCCGCGGCAGCGGGCAGCCGTCCGACGATGCCGCCGTCAAAATCCTGGTCGAGCGCATCATCATTGTCGAATCCAATGGCGACCCCAACGCCAAAAACAAACGGTCGAGCGCGACCGGCGCCGGCCAGTTCATCGACGACACCTGGCTCGAAGCGGTTCGCCGGCACCGCCGCGACCTGCTGGCCGGCCGCAGCGACAAGGACATTTTGGAGCTGCGGCGCGACGCCGGTCTGTCGCGCGAAATCGCCACTAGGCTGGTCGGAGAATATGCCGCGATGCTGAGCAAGCGCGGCCTGCCGGTCACGCCGGGCTCGCTGTATCTGACCCATTTCGCCGGGCCGGCCGGCGCCGTCGCGCTGCTGTCCGGCGCGGACGGCGCCGACGCGGCCTCGCTGATGGCCGCGGCCGACGCGACCGGCCGGACCACCCGGGAAAAACTGGTCAGCGCCAATCCCTTCCTCAAGATTTTGACGGCCGGCGACTTAAGGAAATGGGCCGACGGCAAGATGCGCGGCACCTGACGCCGGCCCCATCGCCGCAACACCTGTGATATCGTCTCAAGCTTTGGAGGTGCGATATGGTGCGGTTCGGTGTGATGGCGCTCGCCCTGGGCTCGGTGCTCGTTGTTGCCGGCCCTCTCGCGGCGGGCGAAGAGGCCGTGCGCGACATCGCTCCCTCCGGATCGCTGCGCGTGGCCGTCGCCGTCGGCCCCGCCGCTTCGGCGTTCTGGGCGACGCGCGATCCTGCGACCGGCAAGCCGCGCGGCGTCACCGTCGAACTCGCCAAAGCGGCTGCGGACCGGCTGCGCGTCCCGCTGCAGCTCGTCGAATATCTCAGCTCCGACGAGATCGCAGCGGCCGGCAGCAAGGACGCCTGGGATGTTTCCTTCATGCCTGCCGAGGCCCGGCGCGAGCAGTTCGTCGACCAGGGGCCGGCCTATGTGGCCTATACCAGCAGTTATCTGGTGCGCGCCGGCTCGGACATTCGCGCGGCCGCGGACGTCGATCGTATCGGAATTCGGGTCGGCTGTATTGAAGGCACATCGACGTCGCGCACGGTGGCCAAGGCATTGCAGCACGCCAGCGTTATGACGTTCGCTAGGCCGCAAGCCGCCGCGGAACTGATCGGCAAGGGCGAGCTCGATGCGCTGGCGATGGGCACCGAGGCGGTGGAAGATCTTTCCAGAAAGCTGCCCGGCACCAAGGTGCTGGATGAAGTGGTTCAATCGACCGGCGTTGTCGTGGTCGTGCCGAAAGGTCACGCCGCGGCCCGGGAATGGGCCGCTCATTTCCTGCAGGACAGCAAGGCGGACGGTACCGTCCGTCGCGCCCTCGACAGCGGCGGCTCCGCCAGTGCCAAGGTGGCGCCGTGAGCGTCCCGAGGTTTATGTTGTTCCTCGGACTTTCCTCACCGTCATTCCGGGGCGCGCTCTTCGCGCGAGCCCGGAATCCATAGCCCCTGCCTGCTTTAAGCGGAATCGGGGTAGCTAACTCCGTCATTGCGAGGAGCTCTTGCGACGAAGCAATCCAGTTCTTTTCTTGGCTCCTGGATTGCTTCGCGGAGCCTGTCATCGGGCGCGCATTCGCGCGACCCGGTGGCTCGCAATGACGCGGCTGATGTTGCCGAACCAGCTTACCATCATCCCGCTGCGGAGCCTGATTGAGCTCACTTCCAGTTGGCGCGCTGCCGGATCCCCTGGCTTGCGGCGGAGGCCTCTTCCATGAGCTTGCCGGCATCGATGGCGGTGAGCTTGCCGTTGCGCTTGAGGATGCGGCCGTCGACCAGGACGGTGTCGACATTCGACGCCTGCGCGGAATCGACCAGCATATAGGCCGGGTCGGTGAACGGCCCGATATTGATGTCGCGGGTGCTTACCATGATGATGTCGGCCCGCTTGCCTTTCTTGAGCGATCCGGTGCGGTCGGCGAGGCCCAGCGCCTTGGCGCCCTCGATCGTCGCGAGCTCGAGCACACGGCGGGCCGGCAGCTTGAATTCGTTTTCGCTGCGGCCGTTTTCGAGGTTCTGCGCCAGCTTCATGATTCCGAACATGTCGGCGTTGCCGGTCAGCGGCGTGGTGTCGACCGACAGCGCCAGGTTGACCTTGTGGTCGAGAAATTCGCCGATCTTGGTCAGGCCGAAGCCGATCCGCAGCTCGGACGCCGGCGAGATGCTGACCGACGCGCCGGCCGCGGCGAGCATGTCCATTTCCTCGCCCGAGGTATTGATGGCGTGGATGACCTGCAGGCCGTCGAAGAGGTAGCCGAGCTTTTGCAGCGCCAGGATATGCCCGGAGTCGAACTTGTTGGAATTGAGATGCACCGAGACCGGCAGGTTCAGTTTTCGCGCGGCTTCATATTCCACCCGGTACATGTCCGACGACAGCGGCCGGATCTCCATCTTGCCTTCCGCGTTCGGCAGCGCAACTTGCACGCCGCGCCAGGCGAGGCCGAGCGTCAACAGGCCTTCGTTGGACAGGCCGGCCCAGTCGCCCTGCATCCGCGCGAGGTCGGCCACGTTGAGCGGCTGGGTGAGCGGCGTCGAACGCGCCGGACCATAGGAGAAGCGGCCGCGCAGCCCGGTCTCCTGCATCGCCCGGAGGTCCTCGACCGCGTGCTCGTGGCTCATGATGTTGTGGCACCAGTTGTTCACCGTGGTGGTGCCCGAATGCAGTGCCTCGGCCGCCGACAGCAGCGTGCCGGTGTACATGTCGTGCGGCGTAAACACCTTGCCGAGCGCGGTCGTCATCGGGAAATAGCCGTGGGCGCGATCGTCGCCCGACATGTTGCGCAGCAGCGTGGTCCACATGTGCCAGTGGGTGTCGATCAGTCCGGGCATGACGATGAAACCGCGTCCGTCGATGACCTCCGCGCCCGGTGCGGCGAGGTCGTTGCC
>JAQGJF010000009.1 GCA_028290765.1 Tardiphaga sp. | reverse complement strand
AAACTGTCCGACGAATTGCATCGTCAGATCCTCCCCGACTGAGGGCATATCTCGCGCAATCCCTGCGCGCTGATCGAACTTTTGATCGATCTCTTGCCGCTGCGGCTGACCTTAGCCGCCCGCAATATCGCGCCGCCGCCGGCGCTCTTGAACGCCATCGACCGCATGATGCCGATGCTGCGCTTCTTCCGCCATGGCGACGGCAGCTTTGCCCTCTTCAACGGCATGAGCAGCGCGCCGTCGCATCTACTGGCAACGCTGCTGGCCTATGACGACACGCACGGTGCGCCGATGGCGCACATGCCGCACACCGGCTTTCAGCGGCTCGATGCCGGCACCATGACGGTGATCATGGATACCGGACCGCCGCCGCCGCCGAATGTCAGCCACGATGCCCATGCCGGCTGCCTGTCGTTCGAGCTTTCCTCCGGCCCGAGCCGGATCGTGATCAATTGCGGCATGCCGGCCACCGGCCGCGACAACTGGCGGGTTTTTGCCCGCGGCACGCCGGCGCATTCGACCATGAGCTATCACGGCACGTCGTCCTGCCAGTTCGTGGAACTCAACGCGGTGAAGCGGTTCCTGCAGGGCGCGCCGATCATCAGCGGTCCGACCAATGTCGAAAGCTATCGCGAGGTCGTGGCCAACGGCACGCTGCTGACGACGTCCCACGATGGCTATCTCGCCCGCTTCGGCGTCACCCATCGGCGCGTGCTGATGGCGACGCATGACGGCTCGCGGCTCGATGGCGAGGATACGGTTTCGCCCGCGCCGGGCGCGCGCTTCTAGGGGTCCGACTCCGTTTTCGCGCTGCTCTTTCATCTGCATCCGTCGGTGAAGGCGAGCCGGCTCAGCGACGCCCGCGGCGTGATGCTGGTGCTGCCCAATCGCGACGTCTGGACGTTCGAGGCGCTCGACGACAAGGTCGAACTGGAAGACAGCGTTTTCCTGGCGGGCAATGACGGCCCGCGCCGCACCGCTCAAATCGTGATTCAGCAAAATTCGAAGCAGGCTTCCAGCGTCCGCTGGAGTTTCGTTCGGTCGACGACCTCGGCATCGGCGACATCGGCGCGTCGCAATGCGCGCCGCGAACCGGAACTGCCGCTTTAGAGCGTTTTCGAGCGAAAGCCTGCCCCGGACTTGATCCGGGGTGGATGCCGGTTCGCATAGCAATCAAGTTTACGCAGATTGCGTAGACTTATCTGCGGTAGCAAACGCGTCAAAACAAGAATCCAGGGGCAGATTCGGAACTGACGACAAGCTAATAAAATCTTAGAATTGTTACCTTTTACACTAACTGTCCTTCAATCATTCGTGTGTTAAGCCTCCGGCCGTGGAGGCCCGTCGTGGCAAAATCTATCGAGCTCGGCGAGCGCAAGCACAGCAGAATCGAATTCCAGAAAGCCGCATTCGTCATCCTCGAGCCGGATGGCGTGTGGATCGAATGTTCCATCGTCGATATTTCCGATGGCGGCTGCTGCCTCGAGGTCAACGACCTGCCGGTTCCCAAGATCTTCGTCCTGGTGATGACAGCCGACGGCAGGGTCCGCCGGGCCTGCCTGACGGCATGGCGCCGGGGAGCGCTGCTCGGCGCCCGCTTCGTCACCGCGGAACAGCTTCGCCGCGGCATCGGCGATCCGAGCTATATCGAGCCGCGGCTTCCGAAATAATCGACGCCCCTCACGGTCCTCCGCATTCCGTACGGTAATTCGTGGTTCCGCGCCCGATTTGCCGCGGCGGCAGCCTTCAAAGGCATATCGCGCTGTGTGCATCCACATCCGGGCCCTGATGCCCGGTTCCATCGCCTAAAAAATCGTGCTAACCGGCGCCTGATTTCATTTTCCGGACCAGCCGATATGACCGACCACCCGCGCCGCGTGACCCGCGCTTTGTTGTCCGTTTCCGACAAGTCGGGACTGATCGAATTCGCCAGGGCGCTCGTCGGCCACGGCATCGACCTCGTCTCCACCGGCGGCACGGCGAAAGCGATCGCGGCGGCGGGCCTGAAAGTCTCCGATGTCTCGGACCTCACCGGCTTTCCCGAAATGATGGACGGCCGGGTCAAGACCCTGCACCCCAAAGTGCACGGCGGATTGCTGGCGATCCGCAACAATGCCGAGCATGCGCAATCGATGAAGCAGCACGGCATCGCGCCGATCGACCTGTTGGTCGTCAACCTCTATCCGTTCGAAGCGACGGTGGAAAAAGGCGCGGGTTTCGAGGATTGCATCGAGAATATCGACATCGGCGGCCCGGCGATGATCCGCGCCGCGGCGAAAAATCACGATGACGTCGCCGTCGTCGTCGAGCCGCAGGATTACCAGGCGGTGCTCGACGAACTCGCCACCAACAACGGCGCGACCACGCTGACCTTGCGCCGCCGCCTCGCGGCAAAAGCCTATGCGCGCACCGCCGCCTATGATGCGGCGATCTCGAACTGGTTCGCGGTACAACTCAAAACCGACGCGCCGGATTATCGCGCCTTCGGCGGCCACTTGATCCAGGCGCTGCGCTATGGCGAGAATCCGCATCAGCACGCCGCGTTCTATCGCACGCCGGACCAGCGCCACGGCGTCGCCACCGCGCGGCAGCTGCAGGGACGGGAGCTGTCCTACAACAATATCAACGACACCGACGCGGCCTATGAATGCATCGCCGAATTCGATCCGGCGCGCACCGCGGCCTGCGTCATCGTCAAGCACGCCAATCCCTGCGGCGTCGCCGAAGGCCCTGACCTCGTCAGCGCCTATCGCAAGGCGCTGGCCTGTGATTCGACCTCTGCATTCGGCGGCATCATCGCGCTCAATCGCACGCTCGACGCCGATGCGGCGCGCGCCATCGTCGAGATCTTCACCGAAGTCATCATCGCCCCCGACGCGACCGAGGAAGCCATCGCTGTCGTCGCCGGCAGCACGCGGCGAAATCTGCGGCTGTTGCTGGCGGGCGGCTTGCCCGATCCGCGCACCGTGGGCCTCACCGCCAAGACCGTCGCCGGCGGTCTCCTAGTGCAGAGCCGCGACAATGCCGTGGTCGACGACATGATGCTGAAGGTCGCCACCAAACGCGTGCCGACCGACGCCGAGTTGCGCGATCTCAAATTCGCCTTCCGTGTCGCCAAGCACGTCAAATCCAACACCATCGTCTATGCCAAGAATCTCGCCACCGTCGGTATCGGCGCCGGGCAGATGAGCCGGGTCGATTCCGCGCGCATCGCGGCGCGCAAGGCGCAGGATGCCGCCGATGAACTGAAACTCGCCGCGCCGATGACCAGGGGATCGGTGGTCGCGTCCGACGCCTTCTTCCCGTTCGCCGACGGATTGCTGGTGGCGATCGAAGCCGGTGCCACCGCGGTGATCCAGCCCGGCGGGTCAGTGCGCGACGATGACGTGATCAAGGCCGCCGACGATCACGGCATCGCCATGGTGCTGACAGGCGTTCGGCATTTCCGGCA
>JAQGJF010001134.1 GCA_028290765.1 Tardiphaga sp. | reverse complement strand
GCGGTTGTGGAGCGCGGGCTTCGCGCTCGGCGCCTCGTTCGAGAACTCGGTGGTGTTCGATGACACCCGCCTGCTCAATACCGAAGGCCTGCGCTATACCGACGAATGCGCGCGCCACAAGGCGCTGGACGCGGTCGGAGATCTCGCGCTCGCCGGTCTGCCGCTGCTCGGCGCCTATCGTTCGGTGCGCGGTGGCCACAAGCTCAACCACGCGGTGCTGACGGCGCTCCTGGCCGACCGCAACGCCTGGCGGGTGATCGAATCGGAACCGGCGGTACGGCGCTCGCGCGGCCACGCCGAAGTCGTCAGCGGGATGGTCGGCGGCATGGTCGCCCCGGTCTATGGGCCGGACGTTTCCTGAATTTCTGAATGGTATCATGGACCTCATCCTGAGGAGCCCGCCGTAGGCGGGCGTCTCGAAGGATGGCTTCGAGTCCTGCCTTGCTGCCATCCTTCGAGACGCGGCCAACCGGCCGCTCCTCAGGATGAGGTCTTCGAGACGCCGCGGCTCCTCAGGATGAGGTCCGCAAGCCATAGTAACTATACGTGCCCATGCCGCACCGATCCGCCTTAATCCGGGCGAAATGCCTGCGTATTCGGTTGGTTAACGGACTTTTTCCAGGTATCGGTTACATAGGCTCGCGGTCGCATGGCGAAGCACGACGGGCACGTGGGTGGTTGCGTCCATGATCCTGTTCATGGCACGCATTTGGGCATCGCATCACAGGCGTCAGGTTTGAACTCATGTCGGCACTGCGTTTGACGCTCGAAGCGCGAACATCATCGCTCGGCCGCCGGTTGCGGCTGGCGATGGGCCTGATCGTGTTGGCGATCCCGCTGTCGGGATGCGGCACCGGCGCGGTGTGGGACAAGTTTTTCGCCAAGGACGACACCTTCGTCGAGGAGCCCGCGGACAAGCTCTACAATGAGGGCTTGTTCCTGATGAACAACAACAGCGATCCGAAGGCCGCGTCGAAGAAATTCGAGGAAGTCGATCGCCAGCATCCCTATTCCGACTGGGCGCGCAAATCGCTGCTGATGTCGTCCTACGCCTTCTACCAGGCCGGCGACTATGACAGCTGCATCGGTGCCGCGACCCGTTACGTCACCCTGCATCCCGGCAGTCCCGACGCCGCCTATGCGCAGTATCTGATCGCCGCCTCGCATTACGACCAGATCCCGGACATCTCGCGCGACCAGGCCCGCACCGAAAAGGCGATGGCCGCGCTCGAGGAAGTGATTCGCAAATATCCGACCTCGGAATACGCCACCAGCGCCAAGAAGAAGCTGGAAGGCGCGCGCGATCAGCTCGCCGGCAAGGAAATGGAAATCGGCCGCTACAACCTGGAAAAGCGCAATTACACCGGCGCCATCAATCGCTTCAAGACCGTGGTGACGCAGTACCAGACCACGCGCCACGTCGAGGAAGCGCTGGCGCGGTTGACCGAGGCCTATCTGGCGATCGGGATCGTCGGCGAGGCGCAGACCGCCGCCGCCGTGCTTGGCCACAACTTTCCTGACAGCCGCTGGTACAAAGACGCTTATAATCTTGTAAAGTCCGGCGGTCTCGAACCGAGCGAGAACAAGGGTTCCTATATTTCCAGGGCCTTCAAGAAACTGGGTCTCGGCTAGGAATTGATCTTTCATGCTGGCCCGTCTTTCGATCCGCGACATCGTCCTGATCGAGCGGCTCGACATTGAGTTCTCCCGCGGCCTCGCGGTTTTGACCGGCGAGACCGGGGCAGGCAAATCCATCCTTCTCGATGCTTTCGCGCTGGCGCTCGGCGGCCGCGGCGACGCCGGCCTGGTCCGCCACGGCGTCGAGCAGGGCCAGGTCACCGCGGTGTTCGATATCCCGAAGGGCCATCCGGCCTCGGCGATCCTGCGCGACAACGGGCTCGACGATCATGCGAGCGAAGAATCAGGTGAAATGATCCTGCGCCGGGTCCAGCTCGCCGACGGCCGGACCCGTGCCTTCATCAACGATCAGGCGATCAGCGTGCAGACCCTGAAGGCCGTGGGCACCGCGCTGGTCGAAATTCACGGCCAGCATGACGAACGCGCGCTGGTCGATGCGGCAACGCATCGGCGGCTGCTCGACGCCTTCGCCGGCCTCGAAAAGGACGTCGCTGCCCTGGGCACGCTGTGGGATACGAGGCGCGCCGCGCTGGCGGTGCTCGACGAGCACCGCGCCGGCATGGAGCGCGCCGCGCGCGAGGCGGATTATCTGCGCCATGCGTCCGATGAGCTGAAAAAACTCAATCCCAAGGACGGCGAGGAGACCTCGCTGGCCGGGCGCCGCACCACGATGATGCAGGGCGAGAAAATCGCCGGCGATCTGCGCGAGGCGCAGGAAGTGGTGGGCGGCCATCATTCGCCGGTCGCCGCGTTGTCGGCGGCGGTGCGCCGGCTGGAACGCCGCGCCGGCAGTTCGCCGAGCCTGGTCGAGCCCGCGGTCAAGGCGATCGATATCGCGATCAACGCGCTGGAAGAAGCCGACCAGCATCTGACCGCGGCGCTGATCGCGGCGGATTTCGATCCCGCGGAACTGGAGCGCATCGAGGAGCGGCTGTTCGCGCTACGCGCCGCGGCGCGAAAATATTCGACGCCGGTCGACGGCCTCGCGGCGCTGGCGGCGAAATACGCTGCCGACGTGGCATTGATCGATGCCGGCGCCGGCCAGCTGAAGAAACTGGAGATCGCGGCGGCGGAAGCCGACAAGCGCTACGCCGCGGCGGCGGGCAAGCTTTCGGTGACGCGAATCAAATCCGCCGAAAAACTCAACAAGGCGGTAATCGGGGAACTGGCGCCGCTGAAACTCGAGCGCGCGAAATTCATGACCCAGGTCGATTCGGATCCGGAGACGCCGGGCCCGGAAGGTTTCGACCGCGTCGAGTTCTGGGTGCAGACCAATCCCGGCACCCGGCCGGGCCCGCTGATGAAGGTGGCGTCGGGCGGCGAGCTGTCGCGGTTCCTGCTGGCGCTGAAAGTCGTGCTGTCGGATCGCGGTTCGGCGCCGACGCTGGTGTTTGACGAAATCGACACCGGCGTGGGTGGGGCCGTGGCCGACGCCATCGGTGCCCGGCTGGCGCGGCTCGCCGGCAAGGTCCAGGTGATGGCGGTGACCCACGCGCCGCAGGTGGCGGCGCGGGCCGACCAGCATCTTCTGATTTCGAAGGACGCCCGCGACAAGGGCAAGCGCGTCGCCACCCGCGTCGATACGCTCGCCGCCGATCACCGCCGCGAGGAAATCGCGCGGATGCTGGCTGGGGCGGAGATCACCGCCGAGGCGAGGGCGGCGGCGGATAGGTTGCTGAGGGCGGCGACGGCGTAGGCTTCTCCCTCCCCCCTGTGGGGAGGGTGGCAGCCGAAGGCCAGTCGGGTGGGGGTAGGCCACAGAGAGACCGCGCATGTGGACCCCCACCCCGGCCTCCGCTTCGCTCGGCCGACCCTCCCCACAAGGGGGAGGGATCGCAGTTCGTCACCGCTTAAGTCGTGGATGCCACAACCTCTTTTTTCCGAATGATCTTCATCGTATTCATTGCCCATGGCCAAGACAGCAAAGACCACAACGCCCCCCGATATCGCCACCCTCACCAAGGCAAAGGCCAAGGTGGAACTGATGCGGCTGGCGCTTGAGATCGAGGGGCATGACAAGCGCTATTACCAGGACGATGCGCCGAAGATTTCGGATGCCGCCTATGACGCGTTGCGTCGGCGGGTCGAGGCCATCGAGGCCAAATTTCCCGATCTGGTGACGGGCGCGTCGCCGACGCAGAAGGTTGGCGCGGCGCCGTCCGGCCGGTTTGCCAAGGTTCGCCACGTAGTGCCGATGCTGTCGCTCGGCAACGCCTTCAGCGACGAGGACGTCGCCGACTTCGTCGATCGGGTTCGCCGTTTCCTGAAACTCGATGCCGACGAAATCCCGGCGATCGTCGCCGAGCCGAAGATCGACGGGCTGTCGCTGTCGCTGCGCTACGAGAACGGCGAATTGGTGCGCGCCGCCACCCGCGGTGACGGCTTCGAGGGCGAGGACGTCACGGCCAATGCCCGCACCATCAAGGACATTCCGAATGAGCTGAAGGGCCGCAGGATTCCCGCCGCCTGCGAAATGCGCGGCGAAGTCTACATGCTGAAGAAGGATTTTCTGGCGCTCAACAAGAAGCAGGCCGAGGCCGACGACACGGTGTTCGCCAATCCGCGCAACTCCGCGGCGGGCTCGCTGCGCCAGAAGGACGTCTCGATCACGGCGTCGCGGCCGCTGAAGTTCTTTGCCTATGCCTGGGGTGAAATGTCGGATTATCCGGCCGATACCCAGCACGGCATGCTTGCGTGGATGGACAGAGCCGGCTTCGTCGTCAATCCGCTGACAAAACTCTGCAAGACCATC
>JAQGJF010001129.1 GCA_028290765.1 Tardiphaga sp. | reverse complement strand
TCTGGCCGCGACGTCGTTTCTCGGCACCGGGATCGGGCCGGAGGTCGACGAGATCACCCGCGCCTTCGTCGACATGGTGGCGGCTTCGGTCGCCGTGATCCGAAAACCCTGGCCCGGCACCCCGATGGCGCGCGGCGTCAAGGGCCGCGCCCGTATCGTCACCTATTTCTCCGAGCAGATCCCGATCCGCCGCGCCAGAGGCGGCGAAGACCTGTTCTCGCAACTGTGCCAGGCCACCCACGAGGACGGCGCGTTGCTATCGACCCAGGATATCGTCGACCATATGAGTTTTCTGATGATGGCGGCGCATGACACGCTGACATCGTCGCTGACCTCGTTCGTCGCGGCACTGGCCGCCCATCCGGAGTGGCAGCAGAAACTGCGCGACGAGGTGATGGCGCTCAAGGTGAGTCCGGACCAGGCGGTCACCCTCGATCAGCTCGCCGCGATGCCGCTCAGCGAGATGGCGTTCAAGGAGGCGATGCGGATGCGACCGCCGGTGCCCTCGATCCCGCGCCGGGCGCTGCGCGATTTCACCTTCAAGGGTTTTGATATTCCGGCGGGGACCATGGTCGGCCTCAATCCGTTGTTCAGCCATCACATGCCGGAAATCTGGCCCGACCCCGATGCGTTCGATCCGCTGCGCTTTACCGACGAGGCGCAACGCGCCCGGCACCGTTTCGCCTGGGTGCCGTTCGGCGGCGGCGCGCATATGTGCCTCGGGCTGCACTTCGCCTACATGCAGGCGAAATGCTTCGCCCGCCACTTCCTGCCAAATCTGAGCGTCTCGCTGCAGCCCGGCTACACGCCGCAATGGCAGATGTGGCCGATACCGAAGCCGAAGGATGGATTGCGGGTGACGCTGGGGCGAATATGAGGACGCTTACGATCCGGAGGATGCCATGACAACGGATGGCACGGCCCGCGGGACGCTCGATCCCCTGATTCTCGACCTGCTGGAATGGATCGCGCGGGAGCCTCGCTGCCATGCCGAATTGATCGAGGCATGGCGAACTTCCTGCCCCCGCTTGACGGTGTGGGAAGACGCGGTCGATCGCGGATTTGCCGCGCGCGAACACGGTCCGGGCCGCGATGTCATGATCGGGCTGACCGTGGCCGGGCGTGATTTTCTCCGCCGGAACGGGCGTTTCGTCGGCGAAGACCAGCCGCGGTCGAAGGCCGGCCGGACTCAGCCCGCGATGCGGACCGGCAGCGTTTCGTAGCCCTTGATGAAGCTCGAATAGACCCGCTTCGGTTCACCAACCACCTCGATCCGATCGAAGCGTTTCAGCATCTCTTCCCAGACGATCCGAAGCTGCAGTTCGGCCAGCCGCAGGCCGACGCAGCGATGAATGCCGAAGCCGAAGGAAAGATGCGTTCGCGGCCGCGGGCGGTCGATGATAAAGCTGTCGGGATTGTCGATCACCTCGTCATCGCGGTTGCCCGAGACATACCACATCACCACCCGTTCGCCCTTGCCGATGCGCCTGCCGCCGATCTCGGTCTCCTGCAGCGTGGTCCGCCGCATATGCGCAATTGGCGTCTGCCAGCGGATGACCTCGGGAACCATGCTGTCGATCAGCGCGGGATCGGCACGGAGCTTGCGGAACTGATCCGGATTTTCGTGAAAGGCGAGCACCGAACCTGTCATCGTGTTGCGGGTGGTGTCGTTGCCGCCGACGATCAGCAGAAAGATGTTGCCGAGCAGGTTGGCCTGATCCATGTGCCGCGTCGCCTCATGATGCGCCATCATCGACAGCAGGTCGTTGCGCGGCTCGGCATTGAGCCGCGCGTTCCAGAGCCTGGTAAAATACGTGCCGCACTCCTTCATTTCGGCCTGGCGCTGTTGTTCCGACTCCACCACCTTGCTCTTCGGCAGCGCCGTGAAGATGTTGGACCAGCGCGTCAGCTTGCGCCGGTCCGCCCATGGGAAATCGAACAGGGTCGCCAGCATTTGCGTCGTCAGTTCGATCGACACGCGATCGACGAAATCGAAGGTTTCGTTGCGCGGCAGCGCGTCGAGCACCCCGATGGCCCGCTCACGGATCAGACCGGCCAGTTGGTCGAGATGGCTCGGCGTAAACATCGGCGCGACGGTCTTGCGCTGCGCGGTATGCCGCGGCTCGTCCATGGCGATGAAGCTCGGCAACTCGTATCCGGGCGGCGCATCGCGGATCGAAATCCCGCCAAGGCCGAGATCCGACGAAAAGATCGCCTGGTTGGTCTCGACATGCATGATGTCGTTATACCTAGTCACCGACCAATAGGGCTCGATCGGGCAATTGGTGCAGTAATGCACCGGCTCTTCCTTGCGCAGCCGCTCGAACCACGGCCACAGCGTGTCACTCTGGAATAGCCGGGGAGCGCCGGGATGGAAGTCCTTCAGCTGCGTGGAGTAGGCCGCTTCGCGAGCGATACGCTGAAGCTCGGTCCTGTCGCTATTGATCCGGGTCTGGATATTCATGGCACGATGCTCCCAAATGCTGCTGTCGGGCTCATTCAGCCGACAATTCGAACTGGCAGCGTTTCATAGCCTTTGACGAAACTCGAATAGACCCGCTTCGGTTCACCGACGACTTCGATATTGTCGAAGCGTCTGAGGATTTCCTCCCAGACAAT
>JAQGJF010000586.1 GCA_028290765.1 Tardiphaga sp. | reverse complement strand
TGCCATCCATTCGGCTGGGTGACGATGTCCCAATCCATCGCGATCCGAATCCACTGTCGCTGTCACTCTTTGACGAGCGTCCTTCGGCCGTTGCCGTTGCGATGATCCAGGGCCGAGGTGGGCCTCGCCCGCGGCATGTTCGCTTCTGTCGTCGCGCAATTAAGTATTAGTGTCATATTTTACGTATTTTGGTCGAATAGCCTGCGTTATCTTGCCGGGCGCTTCAGACTGTTTGTGGTTGTCGGTTGCATCGCAATATTGCCGCCGGCGCCAATGCGGGTAGTGTCAAGCCATACGGCGCTGGAATAGCTCGCTCGGCCAGCAGAGATCGATGTCGTAACGGCTCCTTGAAACATGAAATTCCGGGCAGTTTTCAGCGCAATCGTGTTGCTCCTGAGCATGACCGGCGAGGCGCTCTGCGAGCCGAAGCGGGTTCTGATCCTGCATCCCTTCGGTCGCGATTTTTTGCCGTGGAGCCAGTACGGAAGAATCGTTCGCGAGGAATTGCTCCGGCAGTCGCCGGAAGGCATCGACCTGTACGAGGCTTCGCTCGCCTCCGCGCGTTCCGGCGACGTCGAAGAAGGGCCGTTCGCCGATTACCTGCAGGCTCTGTTCGTCCAACGCCAGCCGGATCTGGTCGTCGCCATCAGCAGTCCTGCGATCCGTTTTATTCAGAAGCACCGGGGGCAACTGTTTCCGTCCGTTCCTGCCGTGTACATGGGGGTGGACCAGCGACGGATTCCGCGGGCTGCCCTGACAAAGCAGGACGCTCTGGTCGCGATTGCCGTTGATTTCAATCTGATTGTCGAAAATATCCTGAAGGTGCTTCCGGACACCGCCAATGTCGCGGTGATTCTCGGTAATTCTCCCAATGAGCGATATTGGTCGGAGCAAATGCGCGCCGAGTTGAAGCCGCTGGAAAACCGCGTTGCCTTCACATGGTTCAACGAATTGTCGTTTGAGGAGATTCTTCGGCGGGCCGCCACGCTTCCACCCAACACGGCGATCTTCTTTGTTCTGCTGTCGGTTGATGCGGCCGGCGTCCCACATGAAGAAGGCAAGGCGATGGCCCGTCTTCGTGCGGCCGCCAATGCGCCGATCTTCAGCTATAGCGATATGTTCCTCGGAGACGGGATCGTGGGGGGACCGCTGATCTCCATGGTGTCGGTCGGGCAACAGGCTGCCAGTGCGGGCGTGCGCATCCTGCGCGGAGAGGGGCCGGCCGACATCGCCACGCCTCCGATCACGGCGGCGCCGCCACGCTACGACTGGAGAGAGCTGGAACGCTGGAATATCGGCGAGAGCCGGCTACCCGCAGGGAGCGAAGTCTATTTTCGGTCGCCGGGCGTCTGGGAGCAGTATCGGACGCAGATAACGGCCGGCATCGCCGCCCTGGTGCTGCAGGCCGGGATCATTTCCTGGTTGCTCCTCGAACGCCGCAGGCGGCTTTTCGCCGAAGTGGAGTCAGCGAGCCGGCGCCGCGAGGTCGTTCGGCTGAACAGGGTTACCACCGCGAACGTTCTTTCGTCATCGATCGCCCACGAACTCAACCAGCCATTGGGAGCGATCTTGAGCAATGCGGAAGCGGCCCAGATCCTGCTCGACGCCAGTCCGCCGGATCTCGCCCAGATTCGTGAAATTCTCGGCGATATCGTCCGGGACGAACAGCGCGCCGGCGAGATCATTCTCGGGCTGCGAAATCTGCTCAACAACAAAAAGGAAACCGAGCCGCAGCCGTTCGACCTGAATGACGCCGTTCGCGATGTGATCAGGATTGTGACCCCTGAGGCTGCCGCGCGAAAGATTGTCCTTGAGGCCGATTGTTCGTCCGATGCGTTGCCGGTGCGGTCCGACCCGATCCATATGCAGCAGGTCGTCATCAATCTGGTAATGAACGGCATGGACGCGATCGACGACTCCGGGCCGGCGACCCGCGAGCTGAAGATTCGGACCCACCGGAATTCGGTATCCGCCGAGGTGACGATCTCGGATTCCGGAAACGGCATTCCGAAGGAGAATTTGACGAGCATCTTCGACGCGTTCTTCACCACCAAACCGCAAGGTACGGGGTTGGGCCTGCCCATCGCGCGCACCATCACCGAAAGTTATGGTGGCACGATCTGGGCGGAGAGCCGCGATCGCGGCGCGGTGTTTTGCTTCAGGCTTCCCTTGGTTCACGCGGGAGACGACGGCCGGTAAGGGAACCCTGGAACGACAGAGGAGGCGTTCTTGATCGTCAACCGCGAGCCATCCAGACCGCGAACCATCGGGGCCGGTTTACGCGAGGATAATCACAGCTGCGGACCTGACAAGTTCATCTCACGCTCTGCTCGAAAAACGTTACCATGAAGATTTGCGATCCATTGGCGTCCGCTCGCGGTTACATTGAGATAGCGGATCGCCGTCTGAATTTGGGGCGCGACGTTTTGCCAGTAGAATTGCGGATATTTGTAGACGACGTCTGCCGGCGTGTCGTAGCCGAGCTTTTTATTCAGTCCGACTTCTTCAAATTCGTAGAACAGCGCATTTGATTTTTTCATGTAGTTGGGGTCGCCGAGCTGGCCGATAAGATCGGCGGCGCGCAGCAGCAAACCCTCTTCCTCGACCAGATCGTCGTTTGAGGATGCCGTATAGGGAAAGCGGGTGTATTCAATTGCCCGTGCAATCCGGTTGGCATCAACTTCTTCGACGGAGTCGAGGCGCTCGAACACGAACAACTTCGATCGGTCTACATGATACGGCCCGAGCGCGGCATCGGACGACCCTCGCGGCAGACGCACGGTCTGACCGGTGGCATCCGTGACATAGCAGTCGTCCTCATCTCCTTGAACAACCCCGCGAACGTATCCGATGTCATGGGTGAGGCACCCTAAAATGAAATTTGCGTAATCATCTACTGTCGTGGGCCGCAGCAATGCCCGTCCAATCAGAATATCATGGCCGGCAAGAGTAACCAGCATGGTGTGTTCTACGTTGTGATACAGCGCGTCGCTGTTGCCAATGCATTCCAATGTCAGCTTGGCCGCGAACGGAACCAATTCGATCAGGCCCGCCTGTGAGGAGCCAAACCGGCCTTTTGTTTCTGACGTGAGAAACGATGCTAAAGCTTGCGATACCAGTTCTGGAATTGTGATCATTCTCAATATCCCTTTCAGCATACGCGCCGTGGTGTGGCATGAGCTCTCGTGGGGATCGAACGAACGACCCGGATGAATCCGGGCTGCACCGGGTGGACAGGTCAGCCGTCATTGGGCCGTGCCACTCTACAGTTGAGTTGTCGTCATGACTACCCAATCGCGCTGTTCGCACGCGAACCTCCCGCTTCGCGCGAGAGCACAAATAGGGACTTGGATGCGGTGACATGATTGTCGAAACGGCCGCGGCTGACTATGCAAAAACGAACACCGCCGCCGACGAAATCGCCGGCGGACCAAAACGCGTCACGGGCCCGCGTGAAGCATCTCGAGCTTGGCGATGCGATGGTCGGCGCGGCGGAGCCGCCGGCAAAGC
>JAQGJF010001111.1 GCA_028290765.1 Tardiphaga sp. | reverse complement strand
TAGGCGCCAAAGCCGACAAAAGCGGCTTGCCCGAACGACGTCATTCCGCCCACCCCCGTCAGCAGAACGAGACCGATCGCGACCAGGCTGGAAATGCCGATATAGTTGAACAGCGTGATCCAGTAATCCGGCATCAGCCTCGTGAAGGGCATGATGAGGATCGCAGCCGCGCCAACGGTCGGAATGAGCGGACCTCGAGGCAGCGTCATTCCGTCTCCTCGGCATGGGGGGCTACGATCGAGCGCCATGCCAGTACCGGAATAATCAAGGTGAAGACCAGCACTTCCTTGAAGTTGCTGGCCCAGAACGAAAACAGCGCTTCGGCGAAGCCGACGCCGAGTGCTGCGAGCACGGTCAGCGGATAGCTCACCAGCCCGCCGAGGATCGCGGCGACAAAGGCCTTCAGTCCGATCAGGAAACCACTGTCATAAAACACCGTCATCAGCGGGCCGACCAGCACGCCGGAGATGGCGCCGAGCAGTGCCGCCAGGGCAAAGGCGATCTGTCCGGCCGCGGATATCGGGATGCCCACGAGCCGGGCGCCGATGCGGTTCGACGAACAGGCGCGCAGCGCCTTGCCGAGCAGCGTGCGCCCGAAGAACAGCGCGAACAGCACCAGCAGCAAAGCCGTGACGACCAGCACCGCGACGCTCTGGCCGGTGACCACGAGATTGCCGAGCGAAAAGGATTCCGATGACAGCGGCTTGGTGCCGATGCCCTCCGGTCCGAAGAACAGGAGACCCAGTCCCATCAGCGAAAAATGCACGCCGAATGCGGCCATCAGCAGCACCAGTACGCTGGAATGGGCGATCGGCTCGAAGGCGATGCGGTAGATCATTGGGCCCATCGGCGTGATCAGCGCGATGGCGACCAGGATATTCGCCGCTTGTCCCAGCTGCATCGGTGCCAGCGCACGGGTCAGAAGCAGCAGTGCGATCGGCAGCGCCAGGTCGAATAGCGCGATCCGGATCACGCGGCGCGCCGTCAGTTCGCGAAAATGCCGAATGAGCTCGGACGCCGCCGCCATGACACCCAGCGCCAGCAGCAGCCAGGGTGTCGAGGGCATATGGCCGTTTTCGAGCGCCGCGATGGTCAGCGCGGTGAATGCCACGAATTCGCCCTGCGGCACCAGGATCACCCGCGTCACCGCAAACACCAGCACCGTCGCAATCGCAACGAGGGCATAGACCGAGCCGTTGATGATGCCGTCCTGCAGCAGGAACAGGAAAATGGTGCCGTCCACGCGCGTTTAACCCCCTGGCAGCGTCACGCTCCTTGATGGGCGGGTCCGCTCGCGACCTAGAATTAACCAACCGCTCGTTTAATTCAAGACAATCCTTGGGAGGGGGTGTCGCAGGGAGAGGCCCGGATAGTCGATGAGGCTATAGCAACCAGACCCGAGTTCGTCATGTCCGGGCTTACCGAAGCACGAGCGAATGTTGATCGCGAAGACATTCACCGCGTGTTTGAGCCGGGACGCAGAACCCTGGCCTTCGCGATTTGAAGAAGGTCGTTGGCCCCGCGTCGAGAACGAAACGACACGGCGATATGGGTCCCGGCTCGAGGTCGGACGACGTGTGGGGCACAATCCTCGACACTTCACCGATTTTCTACTTGAAATACAAAGTATGATATCGGACACTCTGCCTGTCGCCGAAGAGCGATCTGAGAGAAATCGATCTGGAGGAGACGGTTTAGACCTTCCCCGCCATGCCATCTTGAAATGCCGGTCGTCTTCCCTGGGCAGCGTCTGGCATGACTTTCTTACCTAGGATGGCCCGCACGATCGTCAAACCGCAACCCACATCGAACAGTGCAAGCGGAACCCAAATTCAATGCAATTCGATCAACAGTCAAAGAGTGAAGTTCGCGACGGCATGCGGATCGATTGGGACATTCCGATCCGGATGAACGATGGCGCGGTGCTGCGTGCCGATCTGTTTCGGCCCGATGACGACAAGGCCTATCCGGTGATCTTTTCCTGCGGTTCCTTCGGCAAGGGTCTGGCGTTCCAGGAAGGCAACAAGAGCGCATGGGATCGCATGGTCGCGGCGTTTCCCGAGGTCGCTGAGGGCTCGACTTGCAAATATCAGGTATGGGAACAGGTCGATCCGGAAAAGTGGGTGCCGGACGGCTATGCCTGCCTGCGGGTCGATGCCCGCGGATCAGGCCGCTCGCCTGGCTATCTCGATCCGTGGTCGCCGCGCGAGAATGAGGACATCTATGCCTGCATCGAATGGGCGGCCACGCAGGAGTGGTGCGACGGCAAGGTCGGGATGAACGGCATCTCCTACTTCGCCATGAACCAATGGTATGTCGCGCAGCACCAGCCACCGCACCTCGCCGCGATCTGTGTCTGGGAAGGCGCCGCCGATTGGTACCGCGACGTGGCGCGGCACGGCGGCATCTACAGCCAGTTCCTGGACAATCTGTTTCCGCGCGCCTTTCATCGCGCGCAATACGGTCTCGGCGAACGCGGACTGCGCAGCCGTGCCACCGGCGAACTGATTTCCGGACCGGAGACGCTGTCCGAGCAGCAGCTGAAGCGCAATCGCATCGATATCGGCAAGCTCATCCTCGACCATCCCCTGGACGACAGGATTTCCCGCGAACGCTCGCCGGATTTCAGGAAGATCAAGACACCGCTGCTCAGCGCGGCCAATTGGGGCGGGCAGGGCCTGCACCCGCGGGGCAATTTCGAGGGATTTCTGGAGGCCGCATCCGAACAGAAGTGGCTTGAGGTCCATGGCGACGCACATTGGTCGCACTTCTATTCCGATTATGGCCTCGACCTGCAGAAACGATTCTTCGCGAAATTCCTCAAAGGCAATGATGCCGCGTGGGACAGCCAGCCCAGGGTGCTGCTGCAGATCCGCCACCCCGGCGAGCGTTTTGTCGAGCGGCGCGAGAACGAATGGCCGCTCAAGCGAACGCAATGGACCAAATTCTATCTGCGGCCGGACACACGCGGTTTTGGTACCGAGGAGCCGTCGAACAAGGCGAAATATTCCTTCGAGGCGCTCGGAGAGGGGCTGACGTTCATGACGCCGCCGCTGGATCGGCCGCTGGAGATCACCGGGCCGGTGGCGGCCAAACTGTTCCTGTCGTCGTCGACCACGGACGCGGATGTGTTCCTGATCCTGCGGGTGTTCGATCCGCAAGGCGAGGAGGTGACCTTCATCGGCGCGAACGATCCGCGAACCCCGGTCGCGATCGGCTGGCTCCGCGCCTCGCATCGCAAACTGGACCCCAAGCTGACGCTGCCCTATCGGCCGTATCATACTCATGACGAGGCGCAGCCGCTCAAGCCGGACGAACCGGTCGAGCTCGACGTGGAAATCTGGCCGACCAGCATCGTCGTGCCCAAGGGCTACACGCTTGGGCTCTCGGTGCGCGGCAAGGACTATGAACACGAAGGCCCGCCGCTGGTGCTGGACGGCGTGAAATATTCGCTTACAGGCGTCGGGCCATTCTTGCACGACCATCCGCAAGATCGCCCGCGCGCCGTCTTCGGCGGCACCTCGACGCTTCATTTCGACGAGGGCAGGAATCCGTATGTGTTGCTGCCGGTGATTCCAGAGGGGTGATGTCGGAGGTCCTCATCCTGAGGAGCGCGCTCTTGCGCGCGTCTCGTCCGCCTACGTTGCTTCGCAACTGCGGCGCGATGCATTGTTTGGCTTGCCGAGCCGAAGCCCGCAGGGCGAAGGATGGTTCGAGACGGCGCTGAAAAAGCGCCTCCTCGCCATGAGGTGTTAGCGGGGAATGACGGTCGCTGTTACTTCTTTCCCGCCTGTCGCCCGGTCTTCCGCGGCAGATTCACCTCGAACACAAAGCGGTCGGCGCGACAGACGGTCTGTCCCAGCAACACTGGCGCACCGTCCTTGTCGGAGTGGGTATAGTCAACCCGCATCATCGGCTGACCCGGCTGCAGCCGAAAAACCCGCGCCTGCTCCTCGCCGAGCGGAACCGCGCTGAATTCGCATTTCAGGTTGGCGATCGACAGTTTGCGGTCTTCCACCAGCTTGAAGATGAAGAGCTGGCTCAGTTCGTCGCGCAGCGCTTGTCCCAGTTTGGGGCGCATATACAGCGTGTGCAGCGCGACCGGTTCGTCGTCGGCATAAGTTACCTTCTGATGTCGGAAAACATTCGATCCCACCGCGACCTTGAGCCGGGTAGCCAGTTCGTCGGTCGCCTTGATTTGACCGAAGCCGATTTCCACCAGGCGTGGCTTGAAGCCGGCTCGTTCGATCTCGTCACCGATGGTGCTGTTGGGGTCGCCGGCCAGAACGCGATGAATCTTGGGAATCGACTTGACGAAGACGCCGAGTCCCTGATGCCCCTCGATCAGCCCCTCATGCATCAATTCACCGAGCGCGCGCCGGATCGTGATCGCGCTGACGCCGAACTGATCGACGAACTCGCTGAGACTCGGAAGACGGCTGCCCGGCGCAAACGTTCCCTTGAGAATGCGGGATCGAATCTCGGCGGCGACGTCGATGTACAGAAAAGAGCGCTGGGCCATAAGACGTTCTGCAATCATGAGTAAGAAAGCGAATCCTTAGCTAAATCCATGCCTAATTGCTATTCGCAAAACGGATAAAGGCAGCAAAGCCAAACGGTTGTGCGTTACAACTGTATTATCTGCGCTTAGGCAGGCGCGGAAACAGAATTCGTGGATTGCTTTCCACGATCGCCTCGACCTCCGCGGGCGAGAAACCGGCGCGGCGCACATGGCCCAGGGGATCTAATTCCGCCGGGGGAAATGAGTAGTCGGTACCCAGCGCCAGCCTCCCGACCGTGACGCGATCCGCGAGCCAGCGCAGGATCGAGGGGTCGTGCAGGATGGTGTCGTAGAAGAACCTTTCGAGATAGGTCGACGGCGGTTGCAGTGCGATATCGCCCTGCGCGGCGCGATCCATGCGCTCGTGCATGCAATCGAAGCGGCCGGTCAGATACGGGAACGTGCCGCCGCCATGGGAGAGCAGCAGCCGCAGTTGCGGAAAGCGGTCGAGAACGCCGGCGAAGATCAGGGAGCCGACGCACAACGTGGTATCTACGGTATATTGGGCGATTTGCGACAGCGCGAATTTCGCGGTACGCGCGCTGGCCTGCGCCTGGACCGGGTGAATGAAGACCCCGATGTCGAGCGCGGTAGCCGTTTGCCAGAATGATTCCAGATCGACTTCGCCGAGATTGATGCCCTCGACATTGGCGGCAACCACCGCGCCGACCGCGCCCAGTTCCTTGACGGCATATTCGAGCTCGGCCGCGGCGTCGTCGGAATGCGGCAGCGGGACCGAGGCCAGGAAGGAAAATTGCCGGTCATGGGCCTGGCAAAGCTGCGAAAGGTGCTGGTTGAGGAAGCGATGCCAGGCGCGGGATGTTTCCCGCGGCAGGCCATAAGCGAAAATATCGGCCCACATCGACAGTACCTGGCGATCGACGCCTTGCTGTTCCATGCTCGCCACGCGCCGATCGGCCGCCTCGATCAGCTTGGGAAAGAACGGCCGGACCTTCAGCCCGTAGTCGAAATGGAAGGCACAGGTGCAGCTGGCCGGGTGTGGAATGACCGACAGCCCGAAATCCCGGGCGCGGCTCTCCACCGCCTGGAAGATCGAGGGCGGCACGTAATGGGCGTGGACGTCGACCGGCATCGGCCTGGCTTTCTCTTGGCTTTCTCTTGGCGTTCGTTTGGCGTTGCTCGTCAGGCGAGGTGCTTCTTGAAGAAATCGACCGTCAGCCCCAGCGCGCGATCGGCCTCCGGCTTGCTGTAGGTTTTGCCGCCGAAGCGGGCGAAGGCGTGGTCGGCGCCGGGGTATTTGTGAATCGTGACCAGCGGATTGGGCGATAGGCGCCGTTCCAGCAACTCGTTGACCTCCGCCTGCACCCAGCGGTCCTTCATCGCCATGTGCAGCATGAAGGGCCGGTGCAGCTTGGTGACCTCGCGGATGCGATGTTCGATATAGGTGCCGTAATAGGCTACCGCGCAATCGATGTCGGTGTTGCAGCACATCAGGTAACAGAGCTTGCCGCCGAGACAATAGCCGACCGCGCCGACCTTGCCGTTGCACTCCGGAAGTTTCTCCAGATAGCGCCAAGTGTCTTCCATGTCCTTGACGGCGAGGTCGTAGTCGAAATCGTAATAGAAGTCGAAAGCCTTCTTCACGTCTTCGGGGTTGCCGTCCGAAAGCTCGACGCCGGGCTCCTGCCGCCAAAACAGGTCCGGGACCAGACAGATGAAGCCGGCCTCGGCAAATTCATGGGCATGGTGCCGCATGGTGTCGTTGACGCCCCAGATCTCCATGATGGCGATCACGGCGCCCGCCGGCTTGCCCTCGGGATAGGCGATGTAGGCCCCCATCTCGCCGTCGCGCAGCTTGACCTTGACGTTTTCGGTTCTCATGACGCTTTCCTCTTATAGCCGCAGCAGCGCGCGGGCGTTGCCGGAAAAGATCTGCTTGGTCTCGGCCGACGACAGGCCGAGCGCCTTGACGCCGGCGATGGTGTTGGCGATCAGCCCGCGGCCCTGCTCGGCATCGAAAGGCGCGTCGGTGGCGAAGATCACCTTGTCGCTGCCGAAGAAGGCGTGGCCGCATTGCATCGGCGCCACCTCGCCGCTCAGCGCGGTATCGGCAAATAGCATCTTGTAATAGTCGCGCGGATGACGCTTGAGGCCGCGCTCCTCCGCCAGCGGATTGCGGTCCGGCGATCCGAAGAAGATCTGCTTGAATCCGAGATTAATCTTCGCCGAAAAATACGGGATCATGCCGCCCATATGGTGCGAGATGATCTTCAGGCTGGGTAGCTCGTCGAAAATCCCCGAATAGACCAGCCGCGTCATGCAGGCGGTGGTCTCGTAGGGCCAGCCGAAGCAGAACCAGATCTCGTCCTCGGACACTTTCTCGGTGGTGTAATCCGCCGCCTGCGGCCCCCGCATCGGATGAATCCACACCGGCAAATCGTGCTGCGCCATGCGCTGGAAGATCGGCCGGAATTCCGGGTTGCTCAGCGGCTTGCCGGCGACGTTGGTGAACAGCTGGATGCCGCGCGCGCCGAGCGTATCGATCGCGCGGTCGATTTCCTGCAGCGAGGCTTCCACATTGTTGGTGGGCATCGCCGCGATGAAGGTCGGAAAACGGTCGGGATATTTTCGGCAGATCTCCGCCAGCGCGTCGTTGGCGATCCGGGCCAGTTCGGGCGTGCGATCGGGTGGCGCGATCAGCTCGAGCGGCGGGTTGGCGAGCGAAAGCACCTGCTGCAGGCCGTCGAATTCGTCGAGCAGTCGCAGCCGGGCCTCGATATCGACCAGCGTCTTCAGCCGCGGAAACGCCGTCACCGCCGGGTTGTCCGGGATCAAAGGGGCGATCCGGTCGTGGTAGGCTTTTGGCATGAAGTGATTGAACATATCGATCATCATGCGGCGTCGACCCTTTTGTTCGTGGGACCAGGTTTAAGCGTTTGCCGCGGCATTACGCGGCCGGGTTGCGCGAATTGCTGCCGCGCCAGATCGAGCATAATTCCTCGATCGAGGAAAGCTCGCCGAAAAACCGGTCGATGTTGGCGAGCGTCTGTTCGTGATCGGCGATCGAATAGGCCGCCGCGGCGTCGCGCGGCAGCACCACATAGTAATCCCGAACGAACGCCTCGCGCGCGGTGGTCTCGACGCAGACGTTGGACACCACGCCGGTCGTCACCACGGTGCGGATGCCGTTGGCGCGCAGGATGGTATCGAGATTGGTATTGTGAAAGCCGCTGTAGCGGTGTTTTGAGACGATGGCCTCGCCCGCCAGCGGGCGCACCTCGCCATAGAAATCGCCGCCCCAGGAATCCGGGCCGCAGACTGGGATCGTGGTGTAGCCGCCCTTGCGCTTGCGCACCGCCTGTTCGAGCCAGGCGTCCGACAAATACAGATTGTGGTCCGTGGTATAGATATTACGAACGAAGATGACGAGCACGCCGGCCTGTCTGGCGGCGACGAGCAGTTCGGGCAGGCGCAAAGCGAGCTTCTTGGCTTCGGTGGTGTCCCGACCGTCCTTCGAGATCAGGCCGCCATCGGCGATAAAATCATTTTGCATGTCGATGACAAGCAATGCACAATGTGCGGGGTTGACCTTTTCCCGCATCGTTTTGAGCAGATCGACATGGGCCAGTCGGCCCGCGACCCTGAGATCTTCCGCCGTATCGTGCCCAGCCGTGCTGTCCATGGCGACCTCCCTGGTCCAGACCCGCTTTGCGGGGATGTTAGAACGCCATCAAAACACCTCGGGGCCGGAAAGTTCAAGCTTGTCATACAAAGTATTTTTGGATTGAGTGCCCGCCATAAAAGGCATCGAAAACAGCCATTAACGAAAAAACGCTTGGGGGAAGCATGTCGGGTGAGGAAGCAACTGCAGCATCGCTGATCGGCCGTCTCGAGCGGCTGAAGTTCTCCAAATGGCACCGCAACCTGGTCTTGCTCGCGGCGACCGGCGTGCTGCTGGACGCCGCCGATTTCGCGCTGTTCGGCGCCGCCTTGCCGGGAATCTCCAAGGAGTTCGGCTTCGGGCCGGCGCAGGCCGGCCTTCTCGCCACCGTTGGCCTGATCGGCGCCTTTCTCGGTGCACTGTTCTGGGGGACGATCTCCGACTACATCGGGCGGCGTACCGCCTTCGCCGCGACCATCGGCATTTTCGCGGCTTTCACCGGACTGGTGGCGGCCGCCTGGAGCGTAGTTTCGCTGGGTGTTTTCCGCTATCTTGCCAATTTCGGCCTGGGTGGAGAAATTCCGGTGGCGCTGACCATCACCGCGGAATTCAGGCCGAGCCGGATTCGCGGCCGCGTTTCCTCGGGCGTGCTGGCGGCGTTCCCGCTCGGCCTAGCGCTCGCGGCTGGGCTCAGCCTGCTGATCCTGCCGAATTACGGCTGGAGAGCGTTGTTTCTGATCGGCGTGGTCCCGGCCTTCATTCTGTTTTTCGTGCGCCGCTACATGCCGGAATCGGTTCGCTATCTCATCAGCCGGGGCAAGCTTCAGGAAGCCAGCCGCACCGTCGCCGAGATCGAG